>CAZOIX010001101.1:0-1712 GCA_964579685.1 uncultured Mycobacterium sp. | reverse complement strand
TTCTTGAACTGTTCGTCGCGCCGGGCCGAATTCCACGCCACCGACGAATGCGCGGCGAAGACCAGGCCGATGGCCTTGGACTCGTTGTCGAACACGTGGGGTGTCTCCGCGTACACGTTGAGGGCACCCATTGTCTGGCCGGCGATGAACAACTGGAACGCCATGATCGACCGGATGGGCGTCTCGGCCAATGCATCCTCGCGGTAGCGCGGGAAACGGTCGTCGGTCTCGAGGTCGGCGACGTGGACCGTCTTCTCGTCCCACGCCGCGGTGAGGCACGGGCCCTCGCCGTGCCGCTGCTGGACCTTGTCGAGCAGCATCGGGTAGATATGCGTCGCGGCGGGGGTGTCGATGTGTTTGCCGTTGCGGGTGACCGTGATGCCGGCGTACTGCGCTCCGGGAATCTCCACCGCGGCGTGCTCCGCCAGCTCGGCGATCACGGTGTCGACGTCGGTGTCGGGCCGGCTGTGCAGGTTCTGGACGAGCTCGGCAATGCGCAGGTGAGTCGCCTCCACGACGCTTGGATTGTTCAACATTCACCGTCCGAAGAATTGACCTAGGTGTCACAAGATTACGCGTTGTCAAGGGCGCAGGCGCTACATCGGATCGCTGACTACAGGGCGTGCAGATAGCGCGTCGTCACCGTTCGCTGGACCAGCGACGTGACGGGCGAGGCCAGTCGGCTCCACCAGGTGGCATGCCGGGAGAATGCGGTGACCTCTGCGATCACGTTCTCGGTGGCCGGGTCGAAGCGGACGAGGAACAACTCCTCGCCCGACTCGGCATGTCCAGGCAGCGTGCCGTAGGCGAAGCCGCGACGATCGGGTTCGTCGACGACGTAGACCACCCGGCACGGCGCACGTACCGGCCCGAGCTGCACGATCACCTCCGAGCCGACGGCGGCGACGTCCGTCGTCGCGACCACCTTGATCCCGGCGCCGCGCAGCATGCCCCACCGCATGCCTGCCGCAGCAGCCTCCTCGAAGCGCCGCCGCCCCTGACCGATCACCGCCGACTTCCGCACATGGTGATAGCCGTCGGGCAACGCGCCGGCGGTCGCGCCGACATCGGGATAGGTCAACCGCAGCGCCGAGAGTTCATGCAGCTTCACCACGCCACCTTTTCATCGTCGGCGTACGTTCGGGGCATGACCACGTTCAGCATCGGCGGCGATCTGCCCGTCCATCGCCTTGGCTTCGGCGCGATGCGCCTGACAGGCAAGGGCGTATGGGGCCCGCCGGACGACCATGACGAGTGCATCCGGGTGTTGCGTCGCCTCGTCGAGGTGGGCGTGAACTTCATCGACACCGCCGACTCCTACGGTCCGTTCGTGTCCGAGGAACTGATCAAGGAGGCACTGCACCCTTATCCGGACGGCCTCGTCATCGCGACCAAGGCCGGCCTGCTCCGCACCGGACCCGACGAATGGCCGGTCCTCGGCTTCCCGGCATACCTGCGTCAGGAGTGCGAGATGAGTCTGCGCCGGCTCGGAGTGGACACCATCGACCTGTTCCAGCTGCACCGCATCGATGACAAGTTCCCCGCCGAGGACCAGGTCGGCGAGCTGGTGAAGTTGCAGCAGGAGGGCAAGATCCGCCACATCGGGCTGTCGGAGGTGAGCACCGAGCAACTCGAGGCCGCTCAACAGGTTGCCACCATCGTGTCGGTGCAGAACATGTACAACCTCTCGGTCCGAAACGCCGAGCCGGTAC
>CAZOIX010001100.1:1049-1715 GCA_964579685.1 uncultured Mycobacterium sp. | reverse complement strand
GGAGACCTGGAAACTGAAAGCGCCAAAGGCCGCACGAGCAGGCGAGACGATTGACATCCGCGGTGTCCCTAGTTTCGAGGCAGATGTTCAAATCGAATTGGTCGTCGAACGTGGCCGCTTGACGATTGCTCCGCCGCAACGGCAAACCCTGCTGGGCGGCCACCAGGAAGAACAGGACATCTGGCAAACTTACCAGCAGGCCAATCAGCAGACGCTTGCCGCGTCGAAGACTTTGGTCAAGCCAAACCAGGAGTTCCGCATCTCGTTGCGAATTCCCGGCGATGCGACGGGAAACTGCCACGTGCGGATGTTTGCCGCCGGCAAAGAGCGCGCGGCCGTTGGCAGCGTGGATCTGACTATCAAATAGCAAACCATCGAATAGCGATCGCAGGTCAACTCCCTCCTTGGGCAATCTCGTCGGCGCGTTGCGAATAATCGTCACGCGTTGCGCCTCGCGATGTGCCTCCCACCACTCACCAGCGTCCATTTTTGGCAACCGCCGAGGGAAATGGGGTAAAATGATGGCATGTCCGCTCCTCCGATCACGCCCAGGCCCATTCTGAAAAGAAGCTCCCTTGGCGCCGCGTCCCCCTGGCTGCTGACCTTGGTCGTGCTGCTGACCAGCCTGGCAAGTTCGCAAACTTGTTGGGCGGTCGACAACTGGCC
>CAZOIX010001100.1:0-1039 GCA_964579685.1 uncultured Mycobacterium sp. | reverse complement strand
GACCGTATGGCAATGGCCATTGCTCGGAATTTGGCGTTCCCCTTGTTTGGAGTGAACTGCGAGGCCTGAAGTTCCGCGCGGAGATCCCCGGGGAAGGGGCCAGTTCCCCCATCGTCTGGAACGACGCCGTCTTTGTTACCTCGCAAGACGGCGAATCCCTGCTCTTGATTCGTTTCAGTCGCGAGGATGGTTCGATCGTGTGGCAACGCGAAGTCGGCCAGGCCAAGACACCGCGCGATCCGCCGCCGGGCCAACAGGCTTTCGATGAAGCGCACAACCTGGCCAGCCCAACGCCAACCACAGATGGCCAAATTGTCATCGCCACCTTCGGCAATGGGCTCGTGGCCGCATATGACTACGACGGCAACGAATTGTGGAAGCAGAATCTCCAGGATGACTTCGGCTCCTTCACATTCCGTTATGGCTATGCATCCAGTCCGGTGTTGTTTGATAACCTGGTCATCCACACTTGCATTCACCAAGACCTGACTTCGGCCTCTGACGAAGCCACTCCGCCCTATGTGGTTGCCCACAATAAACAGACGGGGAATCTGGAATGGCGAACATTACGCCCAACAGATGCCACCGGCGAAGCGGCCGAGTCTTATGGCACCGCGTCTCTACGCACCAACGCCGCGGACGAGATTGAGTTGGTCGTCATGGGCGCCGGAATGGTGGACGGCTACAACCCGCGAAACGGCACAAGACTTTGGGCGTACAATCAACGCCGTGGGGGCCAGGTGGTCATTAGCCCCACCATCGTAGGCGGCAGCGTAATTGCCATGCGCGGCGAGGATGCGATGTATCGCCTGAGCATGCCAAAACAACAAGCGCTGCAGACGGAAGAGTTGGGCAACCGCGATGTCGTTTGGACCAACAGTTCCGCCATGCCCTTCACGTGTTCGCCAGTGGCCTGGGGAGACATGCTCTACACGGTCACCGACGATGGCCTGGCCAGTTGTTATGACGGTGTGAGTGGCCGGCTTCGCTGGAGACGACAACTCGCTGGCAAGTACCGGGCTTCCCCAGTGGCCGCCGC
>CAZOIX010001099.1:0-1719 GCA_964579685.1 uncultured Mycobacterium sp. | reverse complement strand
GCGTACGGATCGCCTCGTAGATGAAGGCTTCTTCAGACATGAAGATATTTCCTGTTCGGATGGGGTTGTTGGGAGCCTGCCCACATGGGCGGTAGTCCTCTGGCCGCCAGCCTAACAGCCCCGCCCAACCGGGGGGTTGGGCGGGCAGTTGGCGGTGCCGGCGACACAATGTCGCGCTGAGCGCGCCTTGGCGGCGATATATCCACGAAGACGCTCTCAGGCCGACTTTGTGACCAGCACTAGGCTCGACAGCCGTGACAGTCCGCCGACTCCAGCCGTATGCGGTGACGATCTTCGCCGAGATGTCGGCGCTGGCCGCGCGCATCGGCGCGGTGAACCTGGGCCAGGGCTTCCCGGACGAGGACGGTCCGCCGGCGATGCTGAAGGTCGCCGAGAATGCGATCGCCGACGGCGTCAACCAGTACCCGCCCGGCATCGGCATCGCGCCGCTGCGCGAGGCGATCGCCGCGCAGCGCAAGCGGAACTTCGGCACCGAGTACGACCCGGACACCGAGGTGCTGGTGACCGTCGGCGCCACCGAAGCCATCGCCGCTTCGGTGATGGGTCTCGTGGAACCCGGTTCGGAGGTGCTCTTGATCGAGCCGTTCTACGACTCGTATTCCCCCGTGCTCGCGATGGCCGGATGCGAGCGGCGCGCGGTGCCGTTGGCACGGGACGGCCGCGGCTTCGCGATCGATGTCGATGCCCTGCGCCGCGCTGTGACACCGAAGACCAGGGCGCTGATCGTCAATTCGCCCCATAACCCGACGGGGATGGTCGCCAGCGACGCCGAACTGACGGCGTTGGCCGAACTCGCTGTGGACGCCGATCTCCTGGTGATCAGCGATGAGGTGTACGAGCATCTGGTGTTCGACGACCACCGCCACCTCCCACTCGCGAACTATCCCGGAATGGCCGAGCGGACAATCACCATCTCCAGCGCGGCGAAGATGTTCAACGTCACCGGCTGGAAGATCGGCTGGGCCTGCGGTGCACCGGAACTCATCTCCGGCGTGCGAGCGGCCAAGCAGTATCTGTCCTATGTCGGTGGCGCACCGTTTCAGCCCGCGGTCGCCTATGCCCTCGACACCGAGGAGGCGTGGGTCGCCGCGTTGCGCGATTCGCTGCAGGCCAAGCGGGACAGGCTGGGCTCCGCACTGGATGAGCTGGGCTTCGACGTGCTCGACAGCTCCGGCACCTACTTCCTGTGCGCCGATCCCCGTCCGCTGGGCTACGACGACAGCACGACCTTCTGTGCGCAACTGCCCGAGCGCACGGGTGTGGCGGCCATTCCGATGGCGGCCTTCTGCGATCCGCACAGTCCGCACTTCGCGCAGTGGAACCACCTGGTGCGCTTTGCGTTCTGCAAGCGCGACGACACTCTCGACGAGGCCATTCGCCGGCTCTCGTCGATGGGACGGGGCGGGCACGATCTGTGACGATGGACGGGTGGCAGAACCCGGTAGGCCGATAGCACCGATGCTCCTCGCCCGCATCGATGAGTTGCTGGCGGGGGTGGAGGCCGACCTCGAGGCCCGATACCCCGGGGCCGACGACATGCCCCAGCCTCTGCACACCGTGTACGTCAGCGCCGCCGACGCGACCGAGACCACACCGGCGGACTGGGGCGCGGCCGCGACCGATCTGCTGGACGCCCACCGCGACCTCCTCTGCGAACTCGGCGGCGAGGACACCGTCGACGCCGTGCGACGGCGGTTG
>CAZOIX010001098.1:0-1725 GCA_964579685.1 uncultured Mycobacterium sp. | reverse complement strand
GCCGGAAGTCCCGGCCGCACATAGGTGTTCCACGGCGTGTGCTGCCCACGGTCACCGTCCGTGGTGGCGACTTCGATCCTGTCGAGCGGGTAATTCACCGTGGAATCAAACTCCAGCGTGCGATTCTCGGCCAGCCGGTTGTAGATGACCCGCGCAACCTTGGCGAAGTCCTCCGGTGTGGCTTCCCGCTGCACCAGTGAGCCGACAGTCAGGATCTGATAGGGCGACATGTTCATCGCCTCCGCGGTGTCGAGCAGCCCACCCTGCGCGTACTGCGTGGCGCTGGCAGCGATCAACGTCGACAGAATCTCCTGTGGCTGCGCCCTCGGATCGATGTCCCACGACCCGGGGGCGATGAGCCCCTCCAGCCGCCGGTGGTCGGCACCCATCGCGGTGACCGGTCCGACGGCCCAATCCGGGACCGACAGCGCAGCCGGATCGGCCGTCTTCGCCGACTCTTTCAGCGCCTCGAGGGCCACACAGTTGCGCTTGCCGTCGAGATCCACACACGTCGCCTTGGAAATCAGACTCAGGATGCCATCGGTGACGGCATTGGTCTTGACGTCGCGGACGTCGTCGAGCTGACGGCCTTCGGGGATCACCAGCTTGCCAACCCGGTTCTGCGGATCAGCCAGCCGCGCAACGGCATTGGCGGCCGGAATTTCGGTGCGCACCTTGTAGAAACCGGGCTGGATGGACGAGATCGCGGCATTTCCCTGCGCGGCTTCGACGAATGCGGCCGAGGTCGCCACCACGTTCTGGTCTTGAAGCGTCTTACCGATCGCCGTCGTGGAATCGCCGTCGTGCACCTGGATCACCACATCGCTCACGCCGTCACCGGTGAAGTCGCCGCCCGCGCCGAACAGGCTGTGCCACAGTTTCGATCCCAGGAACACCGCACCGATGACCACCACGACCAAAATACCGAGGGCCAACCCACTGGCCAGTCGCCGCCTGCGGCGTCCGCGTGCCTCCCGGATCCGGTCGGCCCGGGTCCTGCGATGCCGCGGTGGCCCGACCGCCATGGGTTCCACCCGTTCCCGGCGCCAGTTGGGCTCGACGGTTTCGCGGCCCCAATTGTCAGACATCCCCGACCTCTCCGTGCGCGGCCAACACCGCGCGCCGCTGGTCCAGCCAGTTCTGCAAGATGCCGACTGCGGCAGCCTGGTCGATCATCGATCGCTGCCCCTTGGCGCGCACTCCGGCCTCCCGCAGCGACCGCTGGGCCGCAACGGTAGTCAATCGCTCGTCGGCGAGCCGCACGGGTACCGGCGCGATACGTGCCGCCAATTGATCCGCAAGGGCGACGGCGTCCTGAGCGGCCGAACCCGACCGATCGGCCAGCGTCCGCGGTAGCCCCACCACCGCTTCGACCGCGTCGAACTCGCCCACCAGCGCCGCGAGGCGTCGCACATGCTTGTCCGACCCCTTCCGACGGTCGCGCACGACCGTTTCCACAGGCGTGGCGAGGATCCCGTCGGGGTCACTGACCGCCACCCCGATGCGGACACTGCCCGCATCGATACCCAACCGTCTGCCGCGCCCGGGATCCGGCGGCTGCAGCGTGGGGCCCGGCCGATCCGGCAGACGGTCGTCTGCCGGGCGAGCGAAGTGACGGGAGTCAGGTTCAGTCGCCACGTGGTCAGCTCCGGCCCAGTTCGGCGCGCAGCGCGGCCAATGCCGCGTCGATCCCCGCCGCCCCTGTTCCGGAGCCCTGTGCCATAC
>CAZOIX010001097.1:0-1725 GCA_964579685.1 uncultured Mycobacterium sp. | reverse complement strand
CCGCACGGCTGACTATCGTCAGCCGCTCTCCGGTATCGACGGCGTACTTGCCGTCGATGTAGTCGTGGCTGAGCTGGCCGCTGGCCAGTCTGAACGGTTCGGCGCGGTGCTCGTAGCCGCGGGTTCGGATCAGCTCGAACGCTGCTTGCCAGGTATCCGGGCGCTCGCTCGCATCTGCCATATCGCGATGGTATTTCACGCCGTGGGCCGGGCCCGACGCGCCAGCTCGACGGTCGCCGAACGCAATTGGTCGATCGAGTCGATCGGTGCGGCGTAGCCGACCCGGGTGTAGGCGATACCGCGGTCGGTCACCAGCCGCAGATCGAGGCCGTAGCGGTCCGCACCGGTGCATGTCGCCGCCGTGGTGTCGGGGTAACCGCCGAGCGCCCTGGCCATCGCGGCGAGCGAATCCGCGTGATCGGCATTGAGGTGGGCGATCGCCCCTGCCGTGTGCGGCGCCACCGGATCCGCCGTCGCGGCGGCGTACTCCTCACCGGTGGTGGATTCCATGCGTCCGTAGCCGCCGACCCAGCGCACCCGCTGCACCCGGAGCACCCACAGCGTGAAGTCGCTGTAGTCGATGTAGTACTTGGCCGCCGCGACGGCGCTCAGATGGGCGTCGCGCGCGGCCGCCAGTTCGGCGCCCGTGGGCGATTCCACCACCCCGGCCAGGGTCACACGACCGCTGGCGAGTGGATCGGACTCCGAACTCGGCGCGACGATCGCGATGCTGGCCCTCGGGTCCGTTGCGAGATTGCGACCGTGCTCGGCGAGGTTGGAGACACACAGCACCGGTGCGCCACCGAGCAATCCATACGTCACATACGACGCCCACGGGTCCCCGTCGTCGGTCAGCGTGGCCAGCGTTCCGGTGTTGGTCGACTCCGCGATCGTGCGCGCTTCCTCCGCGGCGGACGGGCGGGTGGAGTTGGCCACGGGGGTGAGTGGGGGAGGGACCGAGGGGGCATCGCCCGGGTCCCCGTGATCGCGGGACGGCACGATCGAACGATACTAAGGTTCGTCGCCGGATAGGTCGGCGGTGATATCCGCGACTGCGGCGTCGATGCGTTCCCTGTCGAGTTCGATCGACTCGGTCGCGGCGGCGGTCGCGCGCTGCAGGGCCTCGTTGAGCCGCTGTTCGACCGTCTTGGCGCCCAGTCGGAGCAGACCGTCGGCGATGAAGGTCCCCGTCAGATGGTGGTGGCCATCGAGCGTCACCTCGACCGTCTGGGCTTCGTCGGTGGCGGTGAATGTCTGGTTGTTCATCTTGTGCAATTGCTCGTCCATCAGTGACTGCAACCGTGCGGCCTGCGCCAGCACGGCGGCCACCTCCGGATGCATCTCATCGGTCACGGGGTTCCTTCGTGTCCCTGCCGTCCTGTACGTGGGTGCGCCGCCGGTTCCCGACAATGCCCTCTGTCCAGGGGCGATCCTCGGTGTACAGCTCCTCGTCGGGCGCCAGGTGCGGGTCGCGGCGCTTTTCCTTGCCCCGCGCTGCCCCCTGGGCGCCGTGCATCGGGGCCATCCCGCCGCCCATCATCTGCCCGCCTGCGGTGCCGGCAGCCGGTCCCGGCGTAGGCCCCGCGGCGACGGGCACCGGCGGGGCGGGTGCGACCGTCTCGGCCGTGACAGCGGGCGACAGGGGCGCCGGCCCCGCACCCCCACCTGCCGGCCCGCCACCGGATCCGCCGCCACCCGACGCCGCCGCAGGCCGCAGGCCGGGAT
>CAZOIX010001096.1:0-1729 GCA_964579685.1 uncultured Mycobacterium sp. | reverse complement strand
AGGTGGGCCTTGCGCTCCTTGGCGCCGGGATCGACGAAATCGGTCTCGGTCGGCTCGGTGTCGGGATCCCATGGATTGGAGCGGGCTTCGATGCGGGCGGCGGTCGTCGGCACGATGCCGTAGGACGTGTCCGAGATCGCGGCCTCGACCTCTTCGTTCTCGGGGTTGGCGGCGTACAGCTCGGCCAGCACATCGGCGGCATCCTGGTCCTCACCCTGGGCCCGCAGCGACAGCGCCTTGACGAGGGTGCCATCGACGGTCGCGACATCCACGGGTCCCGCCGGGTCCTCCAGATACGACAGTGCCGGGGCGAACATGCCCAACCTGGCCAACGCGGTCCCCAAGGCGATGCGCACGGCGTGCGAGTACGGCTGATCCAGCTTCGGGTCGGTGACGATCGGGGTGAGCAGCCGCACCACGTCCGACCAGCGCTCGGTCCAGTAGTACATGGCGACCCGCACCCACCGCGCCTCGAGCCAGCCTGGCCGCCGGGTGATGAGCGGATCGACGAGGGTGTCGGCGGCCGCGTAGTCACCGGCATCGCACAGGGTGACGGCGTACGCCAGGAGGAAGTCGTCGGGCGTCGACGCCGCGAACCGCAGGTACAGCCCGGTGTCGTAGTCGAATGTCAGCGCGCCTTGGTCGAGGTCGACCTGGCGCTGCAGCACTCCGGCAGTGTCGACCGTCCGCCACACACCATGGATCACCGCCGCGCTCGTATCGCCCGCTGCAGCCAGACCCGCCCAGGCGTCACATTGTTCGCGGGCGATGCGGGTCAGTTCGGCAAACCCGGACCGCGCTGCCGAGAGATCTGGCGGCCGACGCCGGTCGTGCACCGACAGGCCCAGCGCTCGGCAAGATGTCGCGAACCGACTGACCACGTCGTTGTCGACGCGCGACGCCGCAGCAAAATCCGTTGATAGAGGCACGCGCGGTTGTCTCCCCCGTAGTTATGGCAGGCTAACCTTTCTCGGCGAAGTTAGCATTGCATAACTTAACTGTCGAGACTCACCCCTTGATCGCGCTTACCAGGCTTATCGTCGACGTCATGGCGCCGGCCTCGGATTCGGGCCCGGGCACCGGTCGGCCGTTCGCGCGCAGGTAGTCCGGCAACGGCGTGGCGTCCGCGCGCCAACCCCGAGCACCGAACCATTGCGCAGCCGGTTCATGTTGCACGTTGTACACGAGCTGGAAGAAGGGGCCCCCTCGGCCGGCGGCCATACCGGAACGCTCTTCGTCCCGTTTGGCAGCGAACGACGCCGCGTCCATCGGCACGGCCTCTTCGACGGCCGCGTGGCTTCCCGGCGCCGACATCGCGTCGATGCCGCTGAACAGCTGAACCTGCGCGTTGGCAGGGAGATAGATGAGTAGCCCCTCGGCGATCCACGCCGACGGCGCCGCGAGGTCGAAACCATGGCGCTGAAGCGCCCGCGGCCAGTCCTCCCGCAGGTCGACCGGGACCTCGCGACGTTGCGCGGTGGGCCGGCAGCCGGCCAGCGCATCACGCTTGAAGTCGAGGACCTGTGGCTGATCCAGTTCGAATACGACCGTGTCGGCCGGCCAGTCCATCCGGTAGGCACGTGAGTCCAGACCGGCGGCGAGCACGACGATCTGGCGGACGCCCGCAGTGGCGGCCCGCGCGAAGTACGTGTCGAAATACTTGGTCCGCACGCCCTGGAAGTTCACGAAGTCCGCGCCGAAGTCAGATTTCAGCGCGTGGTCGGGGGCC
>CAZOIX010001095.1:0-1731 GCA_964579685.1 uncultured Mycobacterium sp. | reverse complement strand
AGCAGGCGCACGCTGGCAGCCTCTCGGGTCCCGGAACCGTCAGCCTGGCTGCCATGCGGAGCACCCATCGTTCTGCCTTCTAACACGAGAGCAGAAATTGCGCGGCCTCTTGCTGTTCCGGGCGCTCCCATGTCAGCTTAGCAGCATGGGTGCTTCCGTAATTGGTGCAGGTTCCTGGGGGACGGCTTTGGCAATGCAATTGGCTCGCGCTGGCCATCCAGTATCGCTGTGTGCGCGAGACGCAGAGCATGTGCAGGAGATGCGCGAAACCGGTGAGAACAAACGCTATCTGGATGGCTGTGCTCTACCGGAAAACATCCGCGCGACCGCAGACCTGGAAGAGGCGGTTCGCGCTGGAGATGAGATGCTGGTTTGTGCAGTTCCCTCTCACGCTGTGCGCGCGACGCTGACCCACGCTCGGCCCTGGATTCCGGATCAAGCGATTATCGTCAGTGCATCAAAGGGCATCGAGGAAGAAACCGCGCAACGGATGAGCGAGGTCCTGACCGAGGCAAGCGGCGCCGGGGCCAGGGTCGCGGTTCTGTCCGGGCCGAGCTTTGCACGCGAAGTTGCCGAAGCTCTGCCAACAGTGGTGACGGCCGCTGCCGGCGACATGAGCCATGCAGAGTTCGTGCAACATTATTTCGCATCGCCGATGTTTCGTGTCTACGCCGTGGACGACATGATCGGGGTGGAAGTCGGTGGGGCCGTCAAGAATGTCATCGCGATCGCCACCGGCGTCAGCGATGGTCTGGCTCTCGGGCATAATGCGCGCGCAGCCCTGATTACTCGTGGCTTGGCGGAAATCAGCCGTCTGGCGGCGCGTCTGGGGGGTGACCCAATTACCGTGTCGGGACTCTCGGGGATGGGGGATCTGGTCCTGACGTGTACCGGCTCGCTATCGCGCAACCGAACGGTAGGCCTGCGCCTGGGCCAGGGCGAAACTCTGGCCGACATTCTCGCCGATATGCAGCAGGTCGCCGAGGGTGTGCGCAATACGACAGCCATCGATGACCTCGGCCGGGAACTGGGGGTCGAGTTGCCGATCACCACGCAAATGCGGGCACTGCTGTTCGAGAACAAAACGGCGGCCGATGCCATGGTGGACCTGATGACCCGACAACTGAAGCCCGAATTCTCCTAGAGTGGTCCGCGAATCCCCTGCCGAATCGGGGCTGCACGCGCGAAAAAGCCCACATCCCGATGTTGACAGTCGGGGTTCCGAATGGTTCCCTTCCCGCTTGGCCTCCCTTGGATGAGATAGGGAGCTCCGCCTTGAGAGACGACGGGAAAGACCGATGAAGCGTACGTATCAGCCAAGCAATCGCCGCAGAAAACGCACCCATGGTTTTCGTGCCCGGATGGCCACACCCACCGGCCGTCAGGTGATCAAGCGTCGCCGCCGCAAGGGTCGCATACGTCTCTCCGTTTCAATTCACCCGAAGCAAGCCCGCTGAGGTTGGCCGTGCGGCCCACCGACGAAGCTTCCCGCTTTCCCCGGTCGCATTGCTTTCCGAAAGAAGCGCGGCTGCGAAAACGGCACGAGTTTCTGGCCTTGCGCAATACCGGAAAACGTATGCGCAGCAAGCATTTTTTGCTTGTACGGCATCTTGCAGGTCAGGCGCCGGCGCAACTCGGAATCACCGTCACCAAAAAGATCGGCGGTGCCGTGGAGCGGAATCGTATCAAGCGCGGTGTCCGGGAAGGGTTTCGTCAGATCCGGGCCGGCCT
>CAZOIX010001094.1:0-1733 GCA_964579685.1 uncultured Mycobacterium sp. | reverse complement strand
ATCTCGGGATCGTTCATCCAATCCCACTGGCCGTGCATGACGTTGTGGCCGATCTCCATGTTCTCGATGATCTTGGCCACGCCCAGGGTGACGGTGCCCGCCCACCACGCCGAGCGGCGTGCGCTCGCGGCCAGTATGACCCGGCCCGCCAGCTCCAGAGCGCGCTGGGCGGCGATGGTGCGGCGGATGTAGCGCGCATCGCGCTCGCCGCGGGAGTCTTCGATGTCCTGGCGGATGGAATCCAGCTCGACGGCCAGACTCTCGATATCCGACTCGGACAGATGTGCAAATTCGGGGACGTCGGTGATCGCCATCGTCAAACCCCTCCTCTCGTCTACCTACGCTAACGTAACCTACCTCTGCGTAGGTTACCGGTCAGTAAAGCCTAAACGTCCACTACGCAATCCCCGGAAGCGGCGGATACACATGTCTGTATCCGCGAGCCGGGTTCGTGTTCGACGCCCGTGCGCAGATCGCGCACGTGCCCGTCGAGCAGGCTCACCACACAGGACTGGCAGATACCCATCCGGCAGCCGAACGGCATCCGGATGCCGGCCTCCTCACCGGCATCCATCAGCGGTGTCGCCGCGTCCGCGGTGACGGTCCTGCCGCTACGTGCGAACTCCACGGTCCCGCCCTGCCCGTGCGGCGCCGCCTTCGATACGGCGAACCGCTCCAGATGCAGGAGGTCGCCGACGCCTGCGGCGGTCCATGTACGTTCGGCGGCCTCGAGCATGCCCTCGGGTCCGCACGCCCACGCCTGGCGCTCACGCCAGTCGGGTACTGCGTCGTCGAGCCGGGAAAGATCCAGTCGACCGTGCGTGCGGGTCGCGCGCACATGCAGCCGGTAGCCCTCGTGGCCGCGTTCCAGATCCGCCAGCTCGCCGGCAAACAGCACGTCGGATTGTGTTGGCGCCGAATGTAAGTGGACGATGTCGGTGATCTGGCCGCGACGGGTCAATGTGCGCAGCATCGACATCACCGGCGTGATACCCGAACCGCCGGTGACGAACAACACCTTCGCCGGCGCCGGGTCGGGCATGACGAAATTGCCCTGCGGGGCGGCCAGTCGCACGATGGTGCCAGGCGCCACCCCACCGACGAGATGCGTCGACAGGAACCCCTCGGGCATGGCCTTGACCGTGATCGTGATGGTGCGTCGGGCTCCCGTCGGCCCGGCCGTTCCACTCGTCACCGGACTCGAGGTCAGCGAGTAGGACCGCCACCGCCAGCGTCCGTCCACCAGCAGGCCGATCCCGATGTACTGACCGGGTTGGTAGTCGAAGGAGAAACCCCAGCCCGGCTTGATGACCAGCGTCGCCGAGTCCTCCGTCTCGCGGCGCACCTCTACGACGCGGCCACGCAACTCCCGTGCCGACCACAGGGGATTGGCGAGCTTGAGGTAATCGTCGGGCAGCAGCGGTGTGGTGATGCGCTGAGCGACCGTGCGCAGCGCATGCCAGGCTGGATGTTTCTCCCCGACGACCGCCGCCCGCTTGGTATCGACGACGTTGGCCGAGATCTTTATGTGATTCTTGGCCACGAAACCTACGGTACCGTAACCTACGGTCGCGTACCCAATGGAGTTAGCGGCGTCACAGCAACTCGAGCAGGAATGCCAGCTCCTGGGACGCATACCAGGCCAGGTCGTGATCCTGGGCGTCGCCGACCACGAACTCCGCGTCTTCGTCACCGAGATCGGCCTCGTCGACGGCGTCGATGGCGGCCAGCAC
>CAZOIX010001093.1:0-1734 GCA_964579685.1 uncultured Mycobacterium sp. | reverse complement strand
GACCGTCGCGGGTCTCGAACGCGTCGTACCAGTCACCGCCGACCCGCCCTCCGACAGCGGGTTCGGAGTGTGCCGACAGCTGCCAGCCGTCGACGGTGGGGATCGACGTGGGCAGCAGGCTGCGCTGCAGCGTCTCGGCCATGCGCAGCGCGCCCGTCGTGCGGCGGTAGAGCGATTCGACGAGGTGGCGGCGCAGCGCCCCGGCGGACTCGGTCTCGGTCGTCGCCCACGGTTCGCAGCAGCGGTGCACGATCTCGCGCCACCGGTCGAACGACTTGCGCGGGCTCAAGCGGATCCCGTCGCCTTCGCTGATCGCGATCGCCTTGTTGTGCGGATCACCGCCCCAATCGACGGACCGCAGCACCTCGCTTCGGAACCAGATGGCGAATTGCCCGTCGGGCAGGTTGATCGCCAGCGCACCGGAGGTCAGGGCGGGATCGAGCTCGAGGTCGGGCAGTTCCCTCGACAGCGATTCGGTGCTCACGATCTCGTCACCGGCCTCCATCGCCCATGCGGCGACGGATGTCACGACCTCTGGTGACGGCACGGCGCCCAGGATTCGGTAGTCGCCGCCGATGTTGACGACGACGCCGTCGGCGGGCACGAGGTCGAGCAGATTCGGGGCGCCGAGCAGGACCGTGGTCAGCGATTCGCCGTCGTCCATCGTCGCGGCGGTGAGCTTGCTCAGGACCGCCTGCGCGGCCAATCGCTTATGCAGTTGCTCGTCTTCGAACTGGTCGACGAGTCGCAGTGAGAGGGTCGAGCCGAGGAACTCGGCGGCCGCCCTGGTCCCGAATGGAGGCAGATGCGGACCGGCGTAGTGATGGCAGGCGATCAACCCCCACAGTCGGCCGTTGCGCAGCAGCGAGATCGACATCGACGCACGCACGCCCATGTTCTGCAGGTACTCGATGTGGATCGGCGAGACGCTGCGCAGCGTCGCATGCGTCAGGTCCGTCGGCGCGCCGCTTTCCGAGTCGACCGCGGGCACCAGCGGTGATGGTGTGTAGCCGACGTCGGAGATCAGCCGCAGCCAGTTCTTCTCGTACAGCGCCCGCGCCTGCGCCGGGATATCGGTGGACGGGTAGTGCAGGCCGAGAAACGAGTTGAGGTCGTCACGTTTGGCTTCGGCGACGACTTCGCCGTTGTAGTCCTCGTCATAGCGGTAGACCATGACGCGGTCGAAGCCGGTGAGTTCACGGATTGCGCGCGCGGTGGCGTCGTAGAGCTCGGTCAGTGTCGCGGCACGGTTGAGTTCGTCCACCGAACTGCGCGCCGCCTGATAGGTGTTCGGGAAGGAGAACGGCCGTTCACCGTAGGCGATCTCGACCTCGAACAGCAGGATGCCACCCGGCTCACGGTGCAGGATCACGTCGAATGCGCGTGGCTGACCGCCCACCTCGATCGCGCACTCGAGCGGGTTGCGTTGACGCAGATCGCCGGGAGCCGACGCGGCCCGCTCAACGCGGGCGGCCTGCTCGGCTCCGATGAGGAAGGACAGGTGCCTGCCGAGCACGTCGTCCACCGGGCGGCCGAGCAACTCCGCCACATTGGCGCTGACCTGCCGCACCTCGAAGTCCGGCTCACGCACGACCGCCAGCACTCCGCGCTGCTGAACGCTGCCGGGGATGTGGATCGGCTCCCGCGCGCAGTTGTCGAGGTCGACCGGCGTGCCGACGGGCACGAAGTCCAACGGGAGCCTCCAATCACCAGATGGCAAGCCCGCTGCTGGAC
>CAZOIX010001092.1:0-1741 GCA_964579685.1 uncultured Mycobacterium sp. | reverse complement strand
ATGTATTCGCGGAGCATGGGCCCGACCGCCGCGAGGCCGTCGCCGCCCCGCGCGAACGGGGTGGCCCCCGACCCCTTGAGGTGGATGTCGCGCAGCCCGCCATCGGAGGTCGCCAGTTCGCCCAGCAACAACGCCCGGCCGTCGCCGAGCCGCGGAACGTACCCGCCGAACTGATGTCCGGAGTACGCCTGGGCCACCGGTAGTGCACCGTCGGGAACCAGGTTGCCGATGAGAAACCGCAGGCCGTCCGGACCGCGCAGCCAGTCCGGATCGATGCCGAGTTGGCTGGCCAGCGGCTCGTTGAGGACGAGCAGCCGCGGTTGTGGGGCGGCTTCGGCCTGCCAGCGGACGGCCAGCTCGGGCAACTCGCGTGCGAAGAGGTCGTCCAGGGCAACGCTCACAGCACCCAGGCTACGGAAGGCCACAGCTCGGGTCTGTAAGGTGAGGCACCCGGCAAATCATGCGAGGTCACCGCCGACCCGCCGATGCCGAGGGGGAAGTTTCACATCCGATTAGGAGCAGTCCGGTGACGCTCAACACCATCGCGCTCGAGCTCGTCGCGCCGAACCTAGAAGGCGGGGCGCATGGTCGGGCGCTGGAAGAGGCGCACAAGGTGTTGCGGTGCTCCGCGGAGGCCGGTATCGCGGACCGGATCCGGCACGTGATGATCCCCGGAATGATCGAAGAGGACGACGACCGGCCCATCGAGATGAAGCCGAAGATGGACGTCCTCGAGTTCTGGACCACCATCAAGCCCGAGCTGACCGGTATCAACGGCCTGTGCACGCAGGTGACGGCCTTCCTGGACAAGCCGGCACTGCGGCAGCGGCTGACCGACCTGAGTTCGGCGGGCTTCGACGGCATCGCGTTCGTCGGCGTGCCGCGCACCATGAACGACGGTGAAGGCTCCGGCGTCGCGCCCACCGATGCCCTGTCGATCTATGACGACCTGGTGCCCAACCGCGGCGTGATCCTGATTCCGACCCGCGAGGGCGAGCATGGCCGGTTCACCTTCAAATGCGACCAGGGCGCCACCTACGGTATGACCCAGCTGCTGTACTCCGACGCGATCGTCGGGTTCCTCCGCAACTTCGCCGACCAGACCGACCACCGACCCGAGATCCTGTTGTCGTTCGGCTTCGTGCCCAAGGTGGAGACCGACGTCGGCCTCATCAACTGGCTGATCCAGGATCCGGGCAACGCCGCTGTCGCCGATGAGCAGGCGTTCGTCAAACGGCTGGCCGCCGCGGAGCCCGCGCAGAAGCGCACGCTGATGGTCGATCTGTACAAGCGGGTGATCGACGGAGTCGGCGAGCTCGGCTTTCCGCTCAGCGTCCACTTCGAGGCGACCTACGGGATCTCCACACCGGCGTTTCTGACCTTCGCCGAGATGCTCGCGTTCTGGTCGCCCGACAAGCCCTGAGCTTCCGCTAACCAACCGAGATGGCCGAGCCGTCAGTCGCGCAGCTTCGTGAGCGCCTCGACGGCCTGACGATCCGCGACGCGGCGCGCCTGGGCCGTCGCCTCAAGAACCTCCGCGGTGCCGGGCCCGACAAGCTTCGCGGGATCGCCGAGCAGATCACCGCCGGCGAACGGCTGATCGAGACCCGACTGGCCGCGGTGCCGACGATCACGTACCCCGATCTCCCGGTCAGCGCGCGGCGCGACGAGATCGCCACGGCCATCACCGACCATCAGGTCGTCATCGTCGCCGGGGAGACGGGTTCGGGTAAGACCACCC
>CAZOIX010001091.1:0-1741 GCA_964579685.1 uncultured Mycobacterium sp. | reverse complement strand
TATCGTCAATATCTCCTCGGGCTCAGCGCGTTTCGGCATCCGCGCGCTGACTGCGTATTGCGTCGCCAAGGGCGGCCTTGAAGCGCTGACCCGGGCGATGGCGCAGGAGCTCGCACCCAAGATCAGGGTCAACGCGATCGCCCTGGGGTCGTTCGCCACCGACGGGCTGCAGGGCAGCCTGGACCTGATGCCCGGGTCGCGCGAGAAGATGGAGGAGGCGACGCCGCTGCACCGCCTCGGTGATGTCGCCGACCTCGGGCGACTCTGTGTTTACCTATCTACGCGTGACTGCTACGCGACAAACGCTATCTTCCATGTGGACGGCGGCATCGACGCCAACAACTCACCGCTGCCGATCCCCGACTATTGAGCGAGGGCCGAGATGCGACGAGTTGTGCAATTCTCCACCGGCAATGTGGGACAGCATTCACTGAAGGCCATCATCGGCAGACCCGATCTGGAGTTGGTCGGTGTGCATGCCGCCAGCCCGAACAAGGTCGGCCGGGATGCCGCCGAACTGTGCGGATTGACCGAGCCGACGGGCGTCGTCGCCACCGACGACATGGACGCGCTCATCGCGCTCGAGCCCGATTGCGTCGTCTACACCGCGCAGGCCGAGACCCGGCCGATGGAGGCCGTCGAGCAACTGGTGAAGCTGTTGAGCGCGGGGATCAACGTCGTGGGCTCGTCGATGGTGTGGCTGGTCACGCCGGCCCAGGCCGACGACTGGCTGCGCGGGCCGCTGGAGAAGGCGTGCGACGAGGGCAACTCGTCGTTGTACGTCAACGGCATCGATCCCGGCTACTCCGGCGACACCGAGGTGCACAGCGCACTCAGCTTGGTCACCCGTGCCGAGTCGATCCTGGTTCAGGAGATCTTCGACTACGCGAACTACGACGACTATGAGTTCACCGGCAAGGCAATGGGGTTCGGCCTGACCGCCGACGACGAGCAGCCGATGTTCTTCCTGCCCGGTGTGCTGACCACGATGTGGGGCGGGCCGGTCCGAAATCTCGCCGATCAACTGGGCGTCGAGCTCGACGAGGTGCGGCAACGGATCGAGCCGTGGTACACCGATCAGAGGATCGAGTGCAAGCTGTGCACCGTCGAACCCGGTGGTATGGCGGCGATTCGGTTCGCCGTCGAGGGAGTACGCGACGGAGTTCCGCTCATCACCATGGAGCACATCACCAGGCTCACCGCGGTCTCTGCGCCCGAATGGGAGTACCCACCCGACGGCAAACCGGGTGTGCACCGCGTGGTCGTCGAAGGGGAACCGCGCGTCGAACTCAACACGCACGTATCCGATCCGATGCTCGATGTCACCGAGGCCGGCTGTGTGTCCACCGCGGCCCGCGTGGTCAACGTGATCGACTGGGTGTGCGGCGCGCCCAAGGGATTGATCGCCGTCGAGGACATTCCGCAGGCCGCGGTCATCCGTGGCCTGATCTGGTGACAGGTTCGACCACAATGTCAGGCTGACATTGCGTCAGCGGTCATCCGCGAATCGAAGGACCGCCTCGGTGATCGGGGTGTCACCGGATATCAACTCGAGCGTCTGACCGGCGGTTCCCGGGGTATCGAGCACCGCGACGAGAACCGCGGCCACATCCGCGCGTGGGACATCACCGCGTCCGGTCTGGTCTGACAGTTCGACTCGGCCCGTGCCAGGGTCGTTCGTGAGATGCCCGGGTCGCACCACGGTGGCATCGAGTCCATCACGTGCCCGGATCGCGTCGTC
>CAZOIX010001090.1:0-1745 GCA_964579685.1 uncultured Mycobacterium sp. | reverse complement strand
GGGTGTGAATCTCACGACACCCGACGCCTGCGCGCAGGCCGCCTTCAGCTAGCGCGGCAGACCCAGCAGACGCTCACCGGCCATGGTGAGCAGAATCTGCTCGGTGCCGCCCGCGATGGTCAGGCAGCGGGTGTTGAGGAAGTCGAACACGGTCTTGTTGTCGACGACGCCGCCGCCTTCGGAGAGTTCCATCCGGAGTTCGGACAACGCCTGCCGGTATCGCACACCGATCAGCTTGCGCGCGCTGGCCTGCGGACCCGGATCCTGTCCTCCCACAGCCAATTCCGCGATCTTCTGGTCCAGCAGTGAGCCGACCTGCGCCGCCAGGATCAATTCACCGAGCTGATGCTGTCCCGTCGCATCGAGATCGAGATCGGCAACCGTGCGCAACAACTCCTCCATCGGGTTGCCCAGCGCGGTGCCGTGGGCCATCGCCACCCGCTCGTTCGCCAGAGTCGTACGCGCCAGCCGCCAGCCGTCGTTGACCGGCCCCACGACCATCTCGT
The DNA here is from genome assembly GCA_964579685.1 of uncultured Mycobacterium sp. Taxonomy (GTDB): domain Bacteria; phylum Actinomycetota; class Actinomycetes; order Mycobacteriales; family Mycobacteriaceae; genus Mycobacterium. Next base: position 1,239 of record CAZOIX010001090.1, on the reverse strand, counting down.
CCGGTACGAAGACCTCGTCGAAAAACACCTCGTTGAACAGGTTGTCGCCGGTGATCTCGCGCAGCGGCCGGATGTCGATGCCCGGCGATTTCATGTCGACCAGGAAATAGGTGATGCCCTTGTGCTTGGGCGCGTCGGGATCGGTGCGCGCCAGGCACACACCCCACGCCGCCTTGTGGGCCGCGGACGTCCACACCTTCTGCCCGGTGAGTTTCCAACCACCTTCGGCGCGAACGGCCTTCGTGCGCAGCGCGGCCAGATCCGACCCTGCACCCGGCTCACTGAACAGCTGGCACCAGAGGAATTCACCGCGCAGGGTGGCCGGAACGAACTGCTCGATCTGTTCGGGAGTGCCGTGTTCGAGGATCGTCGGCACCGCCCACCATCCGATCACCAGATCGGGCCGGACGACATCGGCCTTCGCCAGCTCCTGGTCGATCAGCAGCTGTTCGGCCGGGCCGGCCTCGCGGCCGTGCGGGCGAGGCCAGTGCGGAGCGAGCAACCCGGAGTCGGCCAGTGCCGCCTGACGCTTCTCGACGGGCTGCGCAGCGACTTCGGCTACCGCCGAGGCGATTTCAGGACGCAGATGTTCGACCGATTCGAGATCGATGCGCAGCTCGCGGCGCACACCTTGCTGGGTGAGTGTCGCAATCCTGCGAAGCCACCGGTGCGCACCGCCGAGGAAGTGCTCGATGCCGTATGCGCGCCGCAGATACAGATGCGCGTCGTGCTCCCAGGTGATCCCGATGCCGCCGAGCACCTGAATGCAGTCTTTCGCGTTCGCCTTCGCGGCGCTGATCCCCGCGGCCGCGGCCACCGCCACGGCGATGGACAGCTGCCGCTCGTCAGCCTCGTCGATCGCTCTGGCGGCGTCGGCGGCGGCCACCGAGGCCTGCTCGGAGCGCAACAACATCTCGGCGCACATGTGCTTGATGGCCTGGAAACTACCGATCGGCTTGCCGAACTGCTCGCGCACCTTCGCGTACTCCGTCGCGGTCTGCAGCGCCCAGCGCGCCAGCCCGGCGGCCTCGGCGGCCAGCACGGTCGCGGCGACGTCGGTGAACCGTTGCGTCGACACCGACACCGTCTGGGCCGGCGCGGAGTCGAGCACGACGCGGGCCAGTGGCCGCGAGAAATCGGTCGCCTTGAGCGGTTCGATCGTGACGCCGTCGGCGCGCGCGTCGACGAGCACGACCGAATCACCGGCCGGCACCAGCAACACCCCGGCCGGTGATTCGG
>CAZOIX010001089.1:0-1746 GCA_964579685.1 uncultured Mycobacterium sp. | reverse complement strand
CCAATATCTTCGGCCAGACGATCAAGAGCCATGACCGCGCACTCGGCATGGCCATCGATCCGCACGACCGTATCGTTGTCGTCGGCACCTCGACTCTGTTCGGCGAGACGATGGGCGCCATCATCCGGCTCAAGCCCGATGGCCATCTCGATCTGGACTTCGGTGATCGCGGCATTGTTCTGGTCGAGTCGCCCCACGTGGGCAACAGCAGCCTGATCACCGTGGCCATCCAACCCGACGGACACATTGTGGCGGCCGGGTCGCACGAGACCAAGACACCGGAAGACGACGCGTTTTTGGCAACCCGCCTTATGGACAATGGCGACTTCGATCCGATTTTCGGGCACGACGGACCCGGCGTGGCCAGCATCAACTTCTCGCGTGACGAAATTACCAGCCGCGATGAGGCCGTTGCCATCCTGCTGCGCCCCGACGGCAACATGGTGCTCGTGGGAACAAGCCACCACGGGTACTACGACCAGCATGCCTACCAGACAGCCGACTATGCGCTGGTACTGCTGAACAACTTCGGCAGCGAAACCACCGACCGCTCGCTCTTCCGCGGGGGCAAATTCCGCGAAGACATCGCCCAAAGAAGCGGGCGTGAATACAGCTACGACATCGCAACCGATGCCCTGCTGCTGCCCGACGAAAGTATCGTGATCACGGGTCAGGTCACCCACCCGGGCCACCTCGGCATCGCGCATGTCGCCAAATTCGACCGATTCGGCGGCTATCGGGACCTCTACCTCGCGGCCTTCGCATCCGTGCTCGATGAAAACAATCAGATCTCGGTCGCCACCGCGATCAGCCACTACCCCGACCAAAAGATTCTGGTGGCGGTCAATGCGGCCGGCACCAAGCAGAACGAGCACCACACCAACCCGCTGGCCGGCATCCGCATGACGCGGGATCTCATAGTCAATGGTGCCTACCGCTCCGACAACCCGGACGGATGGGCGAACCGCACCAACGATATCTTTGCCCTTCCCGATGGGGAGGTCCTTCTGGTGGGCAGTGCCTACCCCGAATCCATGGATGTGCAACGAGCCGCCTTATGGCAGCCGGTCTACTCCTCCTGCGGAAATGGCATCCTCGAGCAGGGCGAACAATGCGAAGCACCCTTCGGCGCCTGCTGTGACGACACCTGCCAGTTTTCCTCACCCCGGCAGCAATGCGGAGTCTCGATTGACGAATGCATCGAGGACGCCTTCTGTTCGGGCGAGTCCGCGATCTGCCCGCAGGCCGAGTTTGTTGCCGCCGGGACCGTCTGCGGCGACGACGAAAACGGCGAATGCTCGGCAGCCGACACCTGCGACGGCCAGGGACAATGCGTCGAGAATCACCAACCCGCGGGAACGGCCTGCGGGGACGCGGGCAACGAATGCCGGTTGGGTGACGTCTGCAACGGAGATGGCATCTGCATCGAAGGTGCCTTCGAGCCGGCCGGAACCGCCTGTGGCGACCCCGATGCTCGGGAATGCAACGCCCCGGATACCTGTGACGGGTCCGGCAGCTGTGAAGCACGCCTGGACCCTGTCGGCACACCTTGCGGCGATGGCGCAATGACCGAGTGCAGCTTGCCCGACACCTGCAACGCAGACGGCGTCTGCGAGCAAAACCATGTCGAGCGCGGCACGGCCTGCGGGGACGCGGGCAACGAATGTGAACTGGCTGACTTCTGCGACGGCCAAGGGTCCTGTTCGGATCCCGGCATGGCGCCCGCCGGCACCGAAGCTCCCGAGT
>CAZOIX010001088.1:708-1749 GCA_964579685.1 uncultured Mycobacterium sp. | reverse complement strand
GTGCCACCGTCGTGCGGTGACGCGCGTCAGACGCCGGCTACACCTTGCGCTTCTGCACCAGGCCGACGAGCCAGAGCAGGATCACCGAACCGAGGATCGCGGTGAAGAACGTGAACCACCACCCGCCCTCGGCCGTGTCGAACCAGAAGCTGAGCAGGAAGCCGCCGATCAATGCGCCGATGATGCCGATCACGATGTTCATCAGAATGCCAGAGCCTGCGCCCTTGACGATCTTTCCGCCGATCCATCCGGCGAGCGCCCCGATGATGATGTAGCCGATCCAGCCGACGCTTGTCAGCGTCGTGGAACGCGCGAGGAACTCGGTAGCCGCCATGATGTCCATCAGAGGGTCTCCTGCCTGTCGCCGCCGTGGCTCAGCGCGGCCGCTGGGCCACCTTCACGTATACCGCACGCGGGTAACCAATCAACGGCTACCACGGTCAAGATCAGTAGTCTTCGGAATGGGATTCCTAACCGGTCACGAAGGCATAACCTGGGGATAACGCGGTTTCGGGATGGCTCGGGTACCGGCGTGGCACGGCGGTACCGCAGGGAGAGGTGAAGGTATGAAAGCACTTGCTGCACTGGCGATCAGTGCCTTGACCGCCAGCGGTATGGCCGTTGCCTTGGCCGCTCCCGCCAACGCCGGGTGCCAGTCGGGTTGGACCCCATGGGGCGGCGGCGAGATCTGCGACGGACCAATCGCACCCGACGGAAACTTCGAGCGCTGTCAGACCACAGGTGTGCTCGGATTCGGCGGGAGCAACTGCTTCATCGTCAACGTCAGCAGCGCCCAGCCACCCTGGGTCGGTCCCTGACGCCCACTGACGGTTAGGTATTCGGCTTCGCGCGCCGCCACCCCCCGCCGTCAGGCGGGCGGCAGCATCCCGGGCGCCGCCTCGGGCGCCACCGGTACCGGAACCCCGACGGCGGCAGGCGCGGGCGGAGGCGGAGGAGCGTTGGGATCCGCGGGCGGAGGCGGCGGGGCGTTGGGATCCGCGGGCGGAGGCGGCGGGGCGTTGGGATCCGCGGGCGGAGGCG
>CAZOIX010001088.1:0-608 GCA_964579685.1 uncultured Mycobacterium sp. | reverse complement strand
GGGCAGCTACCGGCGGCGTGTAGGGCCGGATCGAATTGGCCAGCGTCACAGCCTCTTCCTTGGGAATCGGATTGGTCTCCGTCCCGAGCCACACGACGAACCACCGCTGCGGGGTCCGTTGACCGCGCGGCGTGCCGGGTTCGACCGGCTCACCGACCACGCCCGCCCAGATCTGACCGGTTGGCTTGTTGGTGTCGGTGAACTTCACCTCGTAGTACGACGCCACACCCGGCATACCCGCGGCATCGAGCGGAACCGTCTCCTGGTTCACCCGAGTGCCGGGGAACGGCATGAAGAACTCGCCCATGTCCGACGCCAGTCGCTGGGCCGCCTTGGTGTTGTCGGTCTCCGCGCCGGCGAACAGTTTCAGATCGAGCCGTCCGAGCAACACGCTCGTGTCGTTGGGCGGCTCGGCGCCTTCGGGTGCGATCTTCGTCAAGAGCGCCTGGCCGTAGGACAGCTGGGTGGAATCCGAAACCTTCCATCCGGCGGGCACGACGAAGCTCAGTCCACCGGCAGCATTGTCGACCCGGCCCGGTTCGACGGGTGGCGGGGGCGGCGGCGCGTTCGGATCCGGCTTTGCCGGCGCGGCGGCAGCGGCTTCGGCG
>CAZOIX010001087.1:0-1750 GCA_964579685.1 uncultured Mycobacterium sp. | reverse complement strand
AACGGTCATCTTGCGTCCCACGGCGACCCGCTCGACGAAGTCGGTGTAGAACAGGTCGGCCTCGGCTTCGACATGTGCGTGCTGCGCATCGGTGAACGGCTGGTTGATCGACCACGCGTCTGCATTGGCGTTGGTACGCACCGAATCCGAGCCGACACCGAGGCGGTCCTTGAGTTCACGGGCGACGAACTTGCCCGTCATCACGCCGATCGAGCCGGTGATGGTTCCCGGGTTGGCCACGATCGCATCGGCGGACATCGACACGTAATAGCCACCCGAGGCGGCCACGGCGCCCATCGACGCGACGACGGGCTTGCCCCTGTCCTGAACCCGGATCACCTCGCGCCAAATGGTTTCCGAGGCGGTAGCCGATCCCCCGGGGCTGTCCACACGAAGCACGATCGCAGAGACGGAGTCGTCGGCCCCGGCCTCGCGCAGCGCCGCGGCAACGGTGTCGGCACCCGCACCCGAATTACCGAACGGCAGCACCTGCGGCCCGCCGCGGCCGCTGACGATCGCACCGTGCAGGGTGATGACGGCGATCGCCGGCTTCCCCTTGCGACCGGGCACCGACGGCAGGGGCGGCGACGGCCGCGAAGCCGTGGCCTTGGCATAACGCGACAGATACAGCCGGGGCGGCGCGTCGTCTGAATCCGCGTCGCCGGTTTCGGGTGAAACCCCGGGTGCGCCAACAAGTTCACCGATGCGGGCATACGCCTCGTCGCGGAATCCGATTCGATCGACCAGACGGCCCGTGACAGCGTCGTCACGCAACAGCGGCGCCTTGTCGGCCAGCGCATCGACGTCCGACGACTCGAGGTGCCGCGATTCGGCGACCGCCTTCCACACCTGAGCGTGCAGGCTCTCGATCAGTCTGGCGTCGGCCTCCCGGTGTGAATCTGTGTAGCTGTTCTGCGTGAAACGGTTTGCCACGGACTTGTATTCACCGCGCGCGATGAACTGCGCCTCGATACCGGCCTTGTCGAGCGCATCGCGCAGGAACATCGCGTTGGTGGCGAATCCGATCAGCCCGACGGTGCCCGAGGGCTGCATCCACACCTCGCGGAACGCCGAGGCAAGGTAGTACGACATCGTGCCCGGGTAGGTTTCGGCCCACGCGACCGACGGCTTGACATCGCTGAACGCCGCGATGGCCGCGCGCAGTTCCTGTACCGGCCCCGCGGCGGCGGCGGGCAGCTGTACGCGCGCGATCAGCCCCGCCACCCGCGGGTCCTCGGCGGCACGGTGGATGGCTGCGACGGCGTCACGCAGCACCAGCGGCCGGTTGCCGCCGGCGATCATCGCCATCGGGTCGAAGCCACCGGTCTCCTGCGGCGCCGACATCAGATCGAGTTCCAGCACACACCCATCGGGGACTCCGTGGTGCCGGGCCGTGTCGACCCGTCTGCCGAGCGCGCGAAGGTCATCGATCCCGGGTACGCCGGGCAGAAATGCGAACATCCCGTGAGCCTACCGACGGGGTCAGCGCCCGATGAAGCGCACGAACTGCGGGCAGTAGATGGCCACCGACGCCTGCAGGAAGCCCACCGCCTGCTCACGACTCAGGTTGCTGTTCTCCAGGGAGGCGACGATGCCCCGCACTATCGGCGGCGGATTGGGGCTTTTGGCGAATTCCTGGGCGAACGTATTGCACACGTTCTTCCCGAGAGCGGGCAGGTCCGTGTCGTCACCGGCCGTGATGCCGATCGAGTTCACCGCCTTCTCGAACCGCTCGTCGGCGTCCTGGGCG
>CAZOIX010001086.1:0-1757 GCA_964579685.1 uncultured Mycobacterium sp. | reverse complement strand
TTGTTGTGCTGTCCCACGAACTCCGCGACGAACGGGGTCGTCGGGGCGGCGTACAGGTCGGCGGGCGCCGCCAGTTGTTCGAGCCTGCCCTGGCTCATCACGCCCACCCGGTCGGCGACGGCGAGCGCCTCCTCCTGATCGTGGGTGACGAACAGCGTCGTGATGCCGACCTCGAGTTGCACGCGGCGGATCTCCTCGCGCAGCTGTGCGCGCACCTTGGCGTCCAGCGCCGACAGCGGCTCATCGAGCAGCAGCACCCGAGGCGCGATCGCCAGCGCGCGCGCCAGTGCGACCCGCTGCTGCTGCCCACCGGACAACTCATTGGCGTACTTGTCCTTGTGCGCAACGAGCCCGACCAGCTCGAGCATATCGGTGGCCCGAGATGTCCTCTCGCGCTTGTCTTTACCGCGTATCTTGAGCCCGAAAGCAACGTTGTCGAGCACGGTCAGATGAGGGAAGAGGCTGTACGCCTGAAACACCATGCCCATATCGCGTTTGTTGGCGGGTACCCGGCTGACGTCGCGACCGCCGACGCAGACGGTGCCCGAGGTGGCCTCGTCCAGGCCAGCGAGGATACGGAGCGCGGTGGTCTTTCCGCACCCCGACGGCCCAAGCAGGGCAACGAGTTCACCCGCTCCGATGTGCAGGGTCAGCCCGTCGAGCGCCTTGACGTCGCCATAGACGCGTGTCAGTTCGGTCAGGTCGACGGTGGTGGCATGCGCGCTCGAGGTCATGCGGTCACTCCTTGGACACGCCTGCGTCCCCGCGTCACCATCGACAGCACCAGGAGCAGGACGAAGCCGAACAACAACACTGCCAGCGATGCGGCCACCGACGTGGGGCCGTCGGTCTTCCCGATCGCGACGATCTGCACCTGCAGCGTCTGGTATCCGGACAGCGACGCGATGGTGTACTCGCCGAGCACGACGGCGATCGAGATGAACGCGGCGGACAGAATCCCCGACCAGATGTTGGGCACCACGACGCGCAGCATCGTCGTCGACCAGCCCGCCCCCAGCGACCGCGCCGCTTCGGTGAGGGTCTGCAGGTCGATGGCCGACAACGCCGCGTCGAGTGCGCGGTACGCAAAGGGCAGTACGAGCACCACATAGACGAAGGTCAGTGTCAGCGCGGATTCACCGAGGAAATACGTCACCCACAGGTACACGTTGCGTAGGCCGACCACGATCACGAGGGCCGGGATGGTCAGTGGCAGCAGACACAGGAACTCCACCGCGCCCTTGGCCCATGGTGCGCGCATACGCACCCAGAACATCGTAGGCACCAGGATCACCAGCATCGCGACGACCGTGAACACCGCGAGCAGCAGCGAGATCACGATCGCCTGGTACAGGGCGTCGTCGGTGACCAGGTTGACCCAGGCCTGCCAGGTGCGACCACCGGCGACGAGGTTGCGGGTCGAGAAGTCCGCCATGGCATACAGCGGAAAGATGAAGAACAACCCGAAGATCACCCAGAGTGCCGCTCGCACCGCACGTTTCATCGCAGCCCCCGCGCGGTGCGACGAACCAGGACGGTGTAGGCCGCCATCACGACCGCGACGACGACGATCATCTCGAGCGCCAGTGCGTATGCGAACCCGGACTGTCCGAGGACCACCTCACTGGTCAACGCGGACCTGATCAGCAGGGGGACGATCGGGCTGCCCTGACTGACCAGAGCCGCCGCCGTGGCATAGGCGGCAAAAGCATTGGCGAACAACAACAATGCCGACCCCAGAAAGGCCGGCATCAGCA
>CAZOIX010001085.1:0-1761 GCA_964579685.1 uncultured Mycobacterium sp. | reverse complement strand
GTCGGCACCTCGTCGCTCTGCGAACTATCCTCGACCTCGGCCTGCTTGCGCTGCATTTCCTCGGTCACGCGGTTCACGCCGCGCACCAGCAGGAACAGCGCGAAGGCGACGATCAGGAAGTTGATGATCGCGGTGATCAGCGCGCCGTAGCCGATCATCGCCACGCCAGCCTCTTTCAGCTGCTCGTAATTGTCGAGCGCGCCCTCGTAGCCTTCGGGCACCTCGCCCAGCCGCAGGAACCAGTTGGAAAAGTCGATATCGCCGAACAGCCAGCCGATCACCGGCATCAGCACCCCGTCGGTCAACTGCTTCACGATCCCGCTGAACGCCGCGCCGATCACCACGCCGACCGCCAGATCGATCACGTTGCCGCGCGCGATGAATTTCTTGAATTCCTTGAACATGCGAGAGGTGCCCCCTTCGTCTGCCGCCTGTCTCGCACCTCTTGTGCACAAGGCGATGGGGCGAGACAATCTTGCCCCCGATTGCGCCCACAAATCCTTGCACCCGCGGGGGCGTGTCGTATATTGGCAATACACCAACTTTTTCTCGAAAAGGGATACTTCGATGGCGTTCCGCAATCTCGTTCGATCGATCCTGCTCGCGCTCGGCCTCGTGTCGCTGAGCGCATGCGGCATCAACTCGGTCCCCACGGCAGAGGAAGAGGCCAACGCCCGCTGGGCCGACGTGCAGAGCGCGTATCAGCGCCGCGCGGATCTGATCCCCAACCTCGTCAACACGGTGCGCGCCGCCGCGGCGAGCGAGGAGGACATCCTGACCCAGGTGATCCAGGCCCGCGCCAGCGCCAGCCAGGTGCAGCTGACCACCGAGGATCTGAACGATCCGGCCAAGATCCAGCAGTTCGACCAGGCGCAGAGCCAGCTCGGCGGAGCGCTTTCGCGGCTGCTCGTGACGGTTGAGAAATACCCCGAACTGCAGAGCCAGGCGCGTTTCGCGGACCTGATGACCCAGCTGGAAGGCACGGAAAACCGGATCGAAGTGGCGCGCAACCGCTACAACGAGGCGGTGCAGAACTATAACACCACGATCCGCACCTTCCCCGCGACGATCGCCGCCAACGTGATCTACGGCGCGAAGCCGATGGAAGGCTTCAAGGCGCAGGCGGGTAGCGAGATCGCGCCCGAAGTGAACTTCGACGACATGAGCGGCCCCAGCGCCGCCGCGCCCGCCAACGACAACGCCGCAACCGGCGCTGCTCAGAACGGGGCCGCGACCGGGACCGACAATTGATCGGACGGCGAATGCCTGTCCGCTGGGTCGCCATCCTGCCGCTTCTACTGGCTGCGTGCTCGCTGCCTGCCGAAACCCTCGAACCGTCGGGGGTGGCGCAGCGGCCGGATGGCCCGGTGCTAGACGAGGCCGCAATCTTCGCGCCCGCCGCCGAGGCCGCCCTCGACCGGGACCTGACCGACTACCGGCGCACATCGGGCGTAGCGCTGGTGGTCTTCACCGACGCATCGCTCGGCGGCGAGTCGATCGAGCACGTGGCGAACGAGACGTTCAACGAATGGGGCATCGGTGACGAGACGACCGATTGCGGCCTGCTCGTCCTCGTTGCACCGGCAGAGAAGATGGTGCGGATCGAAGTGGGCCTCGGGCTGGAAAACGATGTCACCGACGTTCGCGCCAAGCGCATCATCGAGAATACGATGCTCCCCCTCTACCGCGCAGGCGACATTGCCGGGGGCACGCTGGCCGGGGTCGAGGAACTCAAGCGCGCCGCCCCCAATCCCCCGCAAT
>CAZOIX010001084.1:0-1762 GCA_964579685.1 uncultured Mycobacterium sp. | reverse complement strand
GCACGGGGTGCTGCATCTGCTCGGGTACGACCACGCCGAACCCGATGAGGAAAAAGAGATGTTCGCGTTGCAGCGACAACTGCTCGAAGAGTGGGTCGCCGACCAGGTCGAGGCTTACCACCAGGATCGTCAGTCCGAGAAGGACCGGCGCCTGCTGGACAAGTCCCGATTCTTCGACGAACCGTGAACAACTGGGGTCAGTTGATCGGCGCGGTCGTTCTCATCGGCGTGGCCGGTCTCTTCGCGGCGACCGATGCAGCCATCAGCACGGTCTCGATAGCCCGCGTCGAAGAACTCGTCCGCGACGAGCGTCCCGGCGCGGTCCGGCTCTCCAGGGTGATGGCCGAGCGGCCGCGCTTCATCAACCTCTGCGTGCTGCTCCGAATCGCCTGCGAGGTAAGCGCAACCGTATTGCTCGCCGCCTTCCTCGACGACTACACCGGCGTGAGTTGGGGACTCGCGTCGGCGGCGGCGATCATGACAGTCGTCAGCTTCGTGGCGATCGGCGTGGGCCCCAGGACGATCGGCAGGCAGAACGCCTATTCCATCTCGTTGCTGGCCGCGCTTCCGCTGCAAGCGATCTCGGTGGTCCTCACTCCGGTCAGCCGACTGCTGGTGTTGATCGGTAACGCGCTGACGCCGGGCCGCGGCTTCCGCAACGGACCGTTCTCGTCCGAGATCGAACTGCGTGAGGTCGTCGATCTGGCACAGCAGCGCGGGGTGGTGGCCGACGACGAGCGCCGGATGATCCAGTCGGTGTTCGAACTGGGCGACACCCCGGCCCGCGAAGTGATGGTGCCGCGCACCGAAATGGTGTGGATCGAAAGCGACAAGACCGCGGGCCAGGCGACATCGTTGGCCGTGCGCAGTGGGCATTCGCGTATCCCCGTGATCGGTGAGAACGTCGACGATGTCGTCGGGGTGGTCTACCTGAAAGACCTTGTCCAGCGGACGTATTACTCGAACAACGGCGGACGGGACACCAAGGTGTCCGAGGTGATGCGGCCCGCGGCGTTCGTGCCGGACTCCAAACCGCTGGATGCGCTGCTGCGGGAGATGCAGCGCGACCGTGTGCACATGGTGCTGCTGGTGGACGAATACGGTGCGATCGCCGGGCTGGTCACCATCGAGGATGTGCTGGAGGAGATCGTGGGAGAGATCGCCGACGAATACGACACCGACGAAGTGGCTCCCGTGGAAGAGCTGGGCGAACGGCGATACCGGGTGTCGGCCCGACTGCCGATCGAAGATCTCGGCGAGCTCTACGACATCGAGTTCGATGAGGATTTCGATGTCGACACGGTCGGCGGCCTGGTGGCGTTCGAGTTGGGCCGCGTCCCGTTGCCCGGCGCCGAGGTGACGTGGGACGGCCTGCGACTGCGCGCCGAGGGCGGGCGCGATCACCGCGGACGCGTCAGGGTCGGCACCGTGCTGGTCAGCCCCAGCGAGCCGGTGGGCAGTGACGATGAGTGAACTCGACGCCGAGGACGCCAAGCTGGTCACGCTCGCGCGCGGTGCGATGGGACGCGCCGAGGCGCCCAGCGGTGCGGCGGTGCGCGACCTCGACGGGCGCACCTACGCGGGCGCGCCCGTGGTGTTGGACGCGCTGACGCTGACCGCGCTGCAGGCGGCTGTCGCGGCCGCCGTCTCCAGCGGTGCAGCGGGACTCGAGGCGGCCGTGCTGGTCGGTGGGAGCGGTGACGACGCAGGCGTCGCGGCGGTGCGCGAGCTGTCGGCGAACGCGACGGTGATCGTCACCGAC
>CAZOIX010001083.1:0-1763 GCA_964579685.1 uncultured Mycobacterium sp. | reverse complement strand
GAGAAAGACCGCGCCTGCCAGCCCCGCATCGAAATGGGCCCCGGGGACCTTGGCGCGATACGCATCGGCTCTCCAGTCGGCCGTCGGGTCGGCCACTTTTGGTTGATCGGTGCCGATCGTCGACAGGTCGTCGGCGTGACCGGTGTCGCGAGCGTCGTCGCGCAGCGGCAGCATCGCGCATCGGTGAAAGTCGAGGACCAACCGCCCGACGTCGTCGACGGTGGTCATCCGCAGCGCCGCAAGCCCCGTACGGGTGCGGCCCGGCTTGGCTGAGTTCTGCTTCAGCCCAACCACTTCGGTGCGGGTGAACAGCGTATCGCCGATCACCGGGTACCGGTGAAACATCAGCCCGCGGTAGAACAGATTGGCCTTCACCCGCTGCGTCGCCAGCGTCGACTGACCGATGGCCACGTCACAGACGAGCGCTGGGTGGGCCAGTGCGGTCGGGGCGCCGAGGACCGTCGCCGCCAATTCGGCATCGAGGGCGAGGCGAAGGCGGTCTCCGATGATGGACTGATGAACGGCGGCGGCCCCGGCGGTCAGCGTCATCGACGGTGCCGCATCGAAGACGTGGCCGACCTCCAGGTCGTCGAAGTACGGGCCGCCCACGGCAGCCATGTTGGCATTAGGCCGCACAAAGTGTCAATATGGCCGTACATATGTTGACCGACGAAGAAACCATGCTGGTGAACACGGTGCGGGCGTTCATCGAACGCGACGTGAAACCCGCGGTGCGCGAGGCCGAACACGCCAACGAATATCCCGATGCCTGGATCGAACAGATGAAGCGCATCGGCATCTACGGCCTGGCGGTGCCCGAGGCCTACGGGGGCTCCCCCGTGTCCACGCCGTGTTATGTCGAGGTCACACAGGAACTGTCCCGGGGCTGGATGAGCCTGGCCGGCGCCATGGGCGGGCACACCGTCGTGGCCAAGCTGCTGGCACTGTTCGGCACCGAGGAGCAGAAGCAGACCTACCTGCCGCCGATGGCGACCGGCGAGCTGCGGGCGACGATGGCGCTCACCGAACCCGGCGGCGGCTCGGATCTGCAGAACATCACGACCGTCGCCTCCGCCGACGGATCCGAGTTGGTGATCAACGGCGCCAAGACGTGGATCAGCAACGCACGCCGGTCCGGCCTGATCGCCCTGTTGTGCAAGACCGACCCGGCCGCGACACCCAAGCACAAGGGCATTTCGGTCGTGCTCGTCGAGCACGGCGAGGGACTGACGGTGTCGCGGGATCTGCCCAAGCTGGGCTACAAGGGCGTCGAGTCCTGCGAGCTGACCTTCACCGACTACCGCGTGCCCACAACGGCGATACTCGGCGGTGCGCCCGGCAAGGGCTTCGCACAGATGATGAAAGGCCTCGAGACCGGCCGCATCCAGGTGGCGTCGCGCGCTCTCGGCGTCGCGAAGGCGGCGTTGGAGGACGCGCTGAACTACGCCCAGCAGCGGGAAAGCTTCGGCCAGCCGATCTGGAAGCATCAATCCATCGGCAACTATCTGGCCGACATGGCGACCAAGCTCACGGCTGCACGGCAGCTCACCCTCTATGCGGCCCAACGCTACGACAGCGGTGAGCGCGCCGACATGGAGGCCGGGATGGCGAAGCTGTTCGCCTCCGAGGTCGCGATGGAGATCGCGCTCAACGCCGTCCGGATCCACGGCGGTTACGGCTATTCCACCGAGTTCGACGTCGAGCGGTACTTCCGCGACGCGCCGCTGATGATCGTCGGCGAGGGCACCAACGAGATCCAGCGC
>CAZOIX010001082.1:0-1766 GCA_964579685.1 uncultured Mycobacterium sp. | reverse complement strand
GGCCGACACCGCGGCACCACCGACGTGGTCGAGCCGCTCCAGCACCTGCACGCGCCGGCCGGCGCGGGCCAGGTATGCCGCCGCCACCAGCCCGTTGTGCCCGCCGCCGATCACGACGACGTCGTATCGGCTCAGTTGAGGTAGCCCTCGACCTCATCGGGCGGACGCACGCTGGCCGCCCCCGGATCGCCGCCGGTCTCGCGAAGTGCCCTGCGCTGACGCAGCAGATCCCAGCACTGGTCCAATTGGACCTCGAGTGCGCGCAGTCGTTGATGCTCCTCGGACTCGCCGATCTCGCGGTGCTGTAGTGCCGCCCGCAGCTTCTTCTCCTCGTCGACCAGTTCGTTGACTTGATCGAGAATGTCTTGGTCCCTCGCCATGGGTTCAGTGTGCCCGACTACCGTGAGTACGGTGACTTCCACTTCAGGACAGAAGCCCGAGATCGAGTTTCCCGACGGACCCGCTCCGGCCGAATTGGTCATCAAGGATCTGGTGGTCGGCGAGGGTGCGGAGGCGGTGCCCGGAGGCACTGTCGAGGTGCACTATGTCGGCGTCGAGTTCGACACCGGTGAGGAGTTCGACAGCTCGTGGGCGCGTAACGAGTCGATCGAGTTCCCGCTGCGCGGTTTGATCCAGGGCTGGCAGGACGGCATCCCCGGCATGAAAGTCGGCGGCCGGCGCCAACTCGTCATCCCGCCCGAGCAGGCCTACGGACCTGCGGGAGGCGGGCACCGGTTGTCCGGCAAGACGCTGATTTTTGTCATCGATCTGCTCAGCACCCGCTAGCTCGGGCCGGGCAGCTTCAGCAACAGCCGGGCACCGCCAAGCGGGCTCTGCTCCAGAGAGGCTGTGCCGCCGTGCAATTCGGCCTGCTGGGCAACCAGCGCGAGGCCGAGCCCGGAGCCCGAGTGCGACGCTGTCGAGCCTCGGGAGAATCGCTCGAAGACGATCTTTCGTTCCTCGTCGGGTACGCCGACACCGTCGTCGTCGATCGCGATCTCCACACCGGCCCGCGAACTGACTGCCGACAGCTGCACGCGCTTGGCGCCGCCGTGCTTCACGGCGTTGGCGATCGCGTTGTCCACCGCCAACCGCAGCCCCGCGGGCAGCCCGACGATGATCACGGTCGGTGCGGGCACCAGCGACACCTCCAAGTCGGGATACACGCGCATGGCGTCGTGGGCGGCCCGATCCAGTAGCTCGGTGATGTCGACCGGCACATGGTCGTCCGCCGTCGTCAGTTCCCCCTGCGCCAAACGCTCGAGCGCCGACAGCGTGGCCTCGATGCGGGACTGGGTACGGATGATGTCGTTGACGACCTCCTTGCGCTGCTCCTCGGGCAGGTCCAGAGTCGACAGCACCTCGAGGTTGGTCCGCATGGCGGTCAGCGGCGTCCGCAGTTCGTGCGCGGAGACGGAAGCGAAGTCGCGGGCCGAGGTCAGCGCCGCCTTGGTCTTGTCCTGCTCGTTCCACACCCTCTCGACGAGTCCCTGGACCGCCTCGGCGATCTCGACGGCTTCGGTGGCGCCGCGGACATCGATGTCGGGATCCTCGTCGCCGGCGTCGATCTGCCGCGTCTGCTGGGCCAGGCGCTTGAACGGGCGCACCGCGAACGCGGCAAGCACCCAACCGCCGACGGTCGCCGCCCCGATCGCCAGGGTGCAGATGATGATCACCCTGCGATGCAGGTTGTTGATATCGGCGATCGTGCCCTTGTAGGTCGCCCCGACCGCCACCGACATGGGCTCGGGCCACCGGATGTCCAC
>CAZOIX010001081.1:0-1767 GCA_964579685.1 uncultured Mycobacterium sp. | reverse complement strand
CACGGAAGCTGTTGGGCGACTCGACGGTGTGCACCCAACCCGGCCGTGTCGCAAGCGCATTCGGGTTGTCGGCGATCGAGGTCGATACCGCGTCGGTCCCGTAGGTCCACCCGTGGTAGGCCTCGCGGACCGCGACGACATCGCGGCGCCCCGTCGCCGCCGTTGCCAGTCTGATCGCCAGATCGCTTGCCTCCGAACCGGAATTCACCAAGAACACGGTGTCCAGCGGGTCGGGCAGGGTCGCGGCCAAGCGTTCGCTGAACTCGACCACCGCCTCGTAGTTGAATCGCGAATTCGTGTTCAGTTTGCGCAGCTGCCGCGACGCGGTCGCGGCGACTCGCGGATGGGCATGCCCGAGTACGGTGACGTTGTTGACCATGTCGAGGTAGCACCGGCCGCTGGTCGAGAGCAGATAGTTGCGCCACCCCCGTTCGATCTGCGGTGGCTCCCGGTAGTAGTGCTCCTGCACCTTCGCAAAGCTCGCATCGCGTCGCGCCAACAGGTCACCGGACGTCCGCGCCTGCGCCGAGGTCAACCCGAACAACGGTCGTGGATCCCGGGTCAGCGCAAGCCAACCCGGCGCCAGCTCCGCGGCGATGAAATGCGGTGGCGCGGGAGCGCCGACGGGCTGCAGGCCCACCCGCACCCAGTGCTGGGCGGCCGCTTCCGCGAGGAACTCACCGGCGCGCACGTTGCCCGACGCCGCCGACCGCACACCCGACAGTGTCAGGTCGTAGCCGCCGCCGCGGAACGTCATCGCTTCGGTGGAGGCGTTCACCACGTCGCCGTCCCACGGGGCGAGCAGTGCCGTGTCCGAAGCCGGCCACATGTCGACCCCTGTCGGCACCACTTCGGGGCTGTCCTGAGTCAGTCGCGGCGCCCGGCTCAGCCGCGACTGACCGTACACCGTGACCACCAGATCGGCGCCCTCCTCCACGGCGGCGCGGGCCCGCAGCTCCTCGACATCGGCTGCGAGCCAGCGGCCGTCGTCGTACGCATCCGACGTGATCGGCAGATCGAGCGTCGCCACAGAGGCCGCGCCGACGAGCGTCGTCGTCACCTCCGGCGGCGTAGACGCATGCGCCAGCCCGAGGTCGGCCTTGATCAACTCGGTCATGACATCGATCGGTACGGACGTGGCCTGCTCGAACATGCGCCACTCGCCGTCGGACTGCTCGGTGACGTACGCGTTGTCCGGGTCGAGTGCGGCCTGCTGCGCACCGCTGACGATCAGCACTGCGGTGCGCAACACCAGCAGCGGCCACAGCGCCTCCGCTTCACTCGCCGACAGCGGTCGAATAGCGTTGAACGCCCTGATCACCGGAAGCACAGACGCAGGGTCACTGCCCACGTGCCCCAGCACGCAGGACGCCGTGATCGCCAGTTCGGCCACCGCCCAACTGTCGGTCAGGTCCCCGAAGTCGATGACCCCGTCGGCGCGCGCGCCACGGTGATCGCGCGCCACAACCACGTTGGCGTCGGTCAGATCCAGATGCACCGCCTGCCGAGGAAGGTCCTCGGCAAGTGCTGCAATGCGAGACGAGGCCTGGTGGGCCGCATCCTCGAGCGCCACCCGGTGTGCCGGATCCGATACGTGCGAGATCAGTTCTGCGACAACATCAGCACCGTGACGAAGGTCCCACTGCAGGATCCGGTCCAGCCCGGGATGAGTGAACCCGGAAAGTGCGCGGCTCACCCGCCCCGCCACCTCGCCGAGACGGGCCACCGCCGTGGGCGACAGGTAGCCCGCCGCAAGCAGCGTCCCTC
>CAZOIX010001080.1:0-1767 GCA_964579685.1 uncultured Mycobacterium sp. | reverse complement strand
ATATTCAAAGGCCAGCCGGGTCTCGAAATGGCCTATCCGTCGGCGGATGGCACGGCGGGCGAACTCTCCGAAATTATCAAGGCCGGTTATCCGCGTCACGCCGGCGTCTTCGGCGCTCACCGACATCATCATGCCGCGACCGACAATCTGTCGACCGTTGCGCCCGAGCCGCTTGCCGCTACGGCGCGCGGTTTTCGAGACCTGCTGACCGCCAGCGTCGCTTAACTCGCCATGCTCAGCGTCGGATAACTCAGTTTTGAGGGCTTGACTCGTGCGCGCTTATGCACAAAATTATCGATAATAATTGCGATAAAGATGGGAGAGACTTTATGGGACGCAAGGCGCACCTGTTTTTCTGCACGGCGCTGTGGGTGGCGCCCGGTCCGGCCGCCTTCGCCCAAGATATCCCATCCGATCCGCCTCCCGCGGATGATGCCGTTGCGGTCAGTGACGACGGCGCCATTGTCGTGACCGCGCGCCGCCGTGAAGAGCGGCTGGCCGACGTGCCGACCGCGGCGTCGGTCATCGATATCACGGCGCTCACCGATCGCGGCGGCGCCACGGGCAGCGGCGAACTCCTTGCTGATCAGCCAAGCGTTCGCTTCAACAATTTGAACTCCTCGGTCACGTCCGAGATTTCGATCCGCGCGTCCTCGACCGCGCGCGCGACCAATGGCGACCCGAGCGTCGGTCTCTATCGCAACGGCGCCTATATCGCGGGCGGTCCGGTCGGCGGACGCAACTTCACGCGGCTCGATCTGCTCGACATCGGCCGGGTCGAGGTGCTGCGCGGAACACAGGGTGCGCTCTATGGCCGCAACGCGGTCGGTGGCGCGATCAACATCATCTCGGCCGAACCCGAATTCGACCTCTCGGGATGGGCCAGTGCCCGCTATGGATTCGAGAACAACAGTT
This sequence comes from uncultured Mycobacterium sp., assembly GCA_964579685.1. Lineage (GTDB taxonomy): Bacteria > Actinomycetota > Actinomycetes > Mycobacteriales > Mycobacteriaceae > Mycobacterium. Next base: position 852 of record CAZOIX010001080.1, on the reverse strand, counting down.
TCCAGACGCAGGGCGCGATCAATGTCCCGCTCGCCGATGGCCTTGCGATCCGCCTGACCGGCGATTTGGTCGAGCAAGACAAGGGCTTCTTCTACAATCCGGACAATGACGTCTATTTTGACCAGCAAAAGGGCCACGGGCTGCGCGGCCAGATCAGGCTGAAGCGCGGACCGGTCGATGCGGTCATCACCGCCGAAACCCAGCGGCTGACCACCCCGACGATCCATTATCAGATATTCATTCCCGCCGGCACGCCGGGCTTTCCCGGCGGCTATATTCAGGATCGTTTCCGCTATCCCTGGAACACCGCGCCGCGCGCCAGCCAAGATGTGGATGGTCTGCAGGCGCTGGTCCGTGTCGATCTCGGCGGCGCCGATCTCACGTCAACGACCTCGTTCCGCAAGCGCCGTTCGGAATATGATCTCGACAATGACGCCATCAATCCCGCCGAACTGGCGCGCGCACGGGCGGCGGGCCAGATCGGTGCGCTTACCCCGCTCGATCCGAACACGGCGTCCTACGTCGTCGACACCACCGACAATTTCTCGCAGGACATTCATGTCAGCGGGGTCAGCGATCGCTTCACCTGGTTGGTCGGCGCCGAGATGCTGCTGCTCGACAGCGATTTTTCGGTGACAACGACCCGCACGCCGACGCTCGCCAATCCGTCGCCGGGCAATATTGCGCCCGCGCGGCTGCATTTCGAAAGCTACGCCGCTTATGGCTCGCTTGGTTTCGACATCACCGACAGCCTCAACCTCACCGGGGAACTGCGCTACACCCGCGACAGCCGAAGCATCTCGGCGCGGCTGTTCGATCTCGGGACGGGCCTGCCCACCGGCGGGCCCGTCC
>CAZOIX010001079.1:0-1771 GCA_964579685.1 uncultured Mycobacterium sp. | reverse complement strand
CTTCCTCATCGGCCATCCGTGGCAATAACTAGAACAGGTTACAGAAATGCATGTGCCCAGGTCCAGCCCTTGCAGGTATGCCCTTCTCGACACAAATCGTAACGTGTTCTAATCTTCTCCTAGGCCCAAACTCTCCCGGGAGGCAAATCCAGTGACGTCCATTGAACAGCGTGACGTGCAATCGGTCCTAGCCGGTGTCGACGATCTGCTGCCGCTGATCGCCAAGCGGGCTCAGGCCACCGAGGACCTGCGCCGCCTGCCCGACGAGACTGTCGCCGAACTCAACGAGGTCGGATTCTTCAAGCTTCTGCAGCCCGAGCAGTGGGGCGGTCTGCAATGCGATCCGACGGCGTTCTACGAAGCGGTGCGCCGGATCGCGAGTGCCTGCGGATCGACCGGGTGGGTCAGCTCGATCATCGGTGTGCACAACTGGCACCTCGCGTTGTTCGATCAGCAGGCTCAGGAAGACGTCTGGGGCGACGATCCGGCCGTCCGGATCTCGTCGTCGTATGCGCCGATGGGGGCGGGCACCGTCGTTGACGGCGGCTACCTCGTCAACGGCTCATGGAACTGGTCGTCGGGATGCGACCATGCCACGTGGACGTTCGTCGGCGGCCCGGTGATCAAGGACGGCAAGCCGGTCGACTTCGGCAGCTTCCTGATGCCGCTGGGGGATTACACGATCGACGACGTCTGGCATGTCGTCGGCCTCAAGGGCACCGGAAGCAACACACTGGTGGTCAAGGATGTCTTCGTGCCGCGCCATCGCTTCCTGTCCTACAAGGCGATGAACGACCGCACCGCGGGCGGTCTGATCACCAACACCGCACCGGTCTACAAGATGCCCTGGGGCACAGTGCATCCCACGACCATTTCCGCGCCGATCGTCGGTATGGCCTACGGCGCCTACGATGCGCACGTCGAGCATCAGGGCAAGCGTGTTCGCGCCGCGTTCGCCGGCGAGAAGGCCAAGGACGATCCGTTCGCGAAGGTCCGTATCGCCGAGGCGGCCAGTGATATCGACGCCGCGTGGCGACAGCTGATCGGCAACGTGGGCGACGAGTATGCGTTGCTCAAGGACGGCCAGGAGATTCCGTTCGAGCTGCGTACCCGCGCCCGCCGCGACCAGGTGCGTGCCACCGGCCGCGCCATCGCATCGATCGACCGGCTCTTCGAGGCCTCGGGTGCGACGGCCCTGAACAACGATGCTCCGGTCCAACGGTTCTGGCGCGATGCACACGCCGGCCGCGTGCACGCCGCCAACGACCCCGAACGCGCCTACCTGATCTTCGGGAACAACGAGTTCGGCCTGCCGCCGCAGGACACGATGGTCTGATGACATCGTTCGCCGCCGAAGCCGCACAGCAGCAAGAGATCACATTCGAGTCGACGTCGCGCTACGCACAGGTTCGCGATGACATGCGCCTGCACTACCACGAGGCGGGTGTCGGCAACGAGAAGACGGTCATGCTTCTGCACGGTGGTGGGCCGGGCGCTTCGAGCTGGTCGAACTTCGGACGTAACCTCGCCGTGCTCGCGCGGCACTTCCACGTGCTGGCCGTCGATCAGCCGGGATACGGGCATTCCGACAAGCACACCGAACACGAACAGTACAACCGCTACAGCGCGACGGCGCTGCTGAATCTCTTCGACCACCTCGGTATCGAAAGCGCCGACCTGGTGGGCAATTCACTCGGTGGCGGCACCGCGGTGCGCTTCGCTTTGGACAACGGCAGGCGGGCGGGCCGGCTGGTGCTGATGGGCCCCGGCG
>CAZOIX010001078.1:0-1772 GCA_964579685.1 uncultured Mycobacterium sp. | reverse complement strand
GGCCGCACCCGTTCCGGAGAAGTCCGCGGCCCCGAATTCGACGAGCATGATGTTGAAGGTGAACACCACCATCACGCAGAACGGGATGGTCAGCAACAGCGTCGGCACGATCGACACCCGCGCGACGAACCACGACTGCAGCAGAAACTCGCGAAACGCGAACGGGCGCTGCGGGATCAGGATCAACGTCCGCACAGACATCGCGCAGAACTCGCCGAGGGCACGCACCGGTGCCACCCCCCTGGCCGAGAACGCCACCACCGTCAGCCACCTCCTTCGGCGGAAGCGACCGCAACGGCGACCCCGTCGCCGCCGAGCATCTCTCGCAGTTCGCGCTTGAGGATCTTTCCTGCGGCGTTCTTGGGCAAGGTCTCCACGTCGACGAAACGCCGGGGTAGCTTGTAAGAAGCCAGGCGCGCGCGGCAGTGCTCGACCAGGACATCATCGGAGACCGAGCCGCTGCGCACGACGACCGCGCACACGGTTTCGCCCCAGTCCGGGTCGGGGACACCGATGACCGATACCTCGGCAATTCCGGGATGGTCCAGCAGAACCTCCTCGACCTCGCGCGGGTAGACGTTGGCGCCGCCGCTGATGATGACGTCCTTGATGCGGTCGGTGAGGAAGAGATAGCCCTGGTGGTCGAGGTGGCCGACGTCACCGGTGTGCAGCCATCCCGACTTCACGGTGGTGGCGGTCGCCTCGGGGTTGTTCCAGTACCCGCTCATCACGACGTCGCCACGAACGCAGACTTCGCCGGCAACGCCTGCGGCGGTGGGGTTTCCGAGAGCGTCGCGAACCTGAATCCGCACCGAGGTGAAGGGGCGGCCGGCCGACAACGGCCGTGTCGACGCACCGGGATCGGCCGCCCGCATGACGCTGATCGTCATCGGAGACTCGCCCTGGCCGTACGCCTGGTGCACGACGGGTCCGAACAAGGCCCGGGCCGCCTCGAGGTCGCGGGCGTACAGCGGTGCCCCGCCGACCACCAGGCTGCGCAGGGTCGAGAGGTCACGGTGCTCCGCGTTCCCGTCGTCGGTGAGCCGCTTGAGCATGGTCGGCGCCAGGAACGTCGCATGGGTCACCCGGTGGCGCTCGATCGCCGCGAAGTAGGCGCCGGGCACGAACCGCGGAGTGTCCAGGATGACGTTTGTCGCCGAACGCGCCACCGCGGGAACGAGATACAGTCCGCTGCCGTGGCTCAGCGGTGCGGCGTGTAGAAAGGTCGCGTACCCGTCCACATTGTCGACGTCGCACAGGAAGCTGAGCGTCATCGTCCGCAGGTTGCGGTGGGTGAGCACCGCGCCCTTGGGCCGGCCGGTGGTGCCCGAGGTGTAGAAGATCCAGGCCGGATCGTCGTCGGCGCGGCAGACGAGTCCAGCCGTGTCGGTCACAAGCTCGTCGACTACATCGAACGGGATCGCCTGCCCACCATCGCGCAGCACATCATCGCTGGCCGACACCACCGCCGCGGCGCCGCAGTCGCCCACGATATGCGCGACTTCTCCCGGCCTCAGCTGCCAATTGACCGGGACGGCAACGTAACCGCCCCAGAGACAGGCGAACAGCAGCTCGATGAACTGCGAGCCGTTGGGCAGATGGATCACCACGCGATCGCCGGGGGCCAGGCCTCGGCGGGTCAGGGCCGTCGCGAGTTGAGCTGCGCGCATGGCCAATTCGCGATAGGTGGCGTGCCGGTTCCCGAAGAGCCAGGCGCAGCGCTCCGGCCATCGCCGGGCGCTGTCGGCCAGGTAGTGGGCGAGGTTGTCGCT
>CAZOIX010001077.1:0-1779 GCA_964579685.1 uncultured Mycobacterium sp. | reverse complement strand
GCATGGAGATCATCAACTACGACACCTACGACAGCGCCACCGTGATGTTCGACGTGATGGGGTTCGGCAGGCCCATCGACGACCTTCCGATGCTGCTGCAGCCCGGTGTGCTCAGCCTCGCGTGGGGTTCTGTGGTGCGGCAGCTGGCAGCCGGCCTTGGCGTCGAACTCGACGAGGTGACCGAGACCTATGTACGGGAACCGGCGCCCGAGGATTTCGACATCGCCTCCGGCCACATCGAGAAGGGCACTGCCGCGGCGCTGCGCTTCGAGGTCCAAGGGAAAAAGGACGGCGAGGTCGCCGTCGTCCTCGAGCATGTCACGCGGCTGCGCGACGATCTGCGCCCCGACTGGCCACAGCCGGCCCAGGAGGGCGGCTCCTACCGCATCGAGATCACCGGTGAGCCGTCCTACGCTCTGGACCTGTGCCTGAGCAGCCCCAACGGCGATCACAACCATGCCGGATTGGTCGCCACGGCCGCCCGCGTCGTCAATGCCATTCCGGCCGTGGTGGCTGCTCCCCCCGGCATCCAGACGACACTCGACCTACCCCTGGTGACCGGAAAAGGGTTGTACTCTGTGCCATAAGCCGGGGACACACGAGAGAAGGGCGCGCCTATGCGGACCACACTTCGACACTTCACTCCGCTTTTCGCCGCTGCCGGAGCAGCAGCCGCAATCCTGGCCGCTCCCGCGGCCAGCGCCGAGCCCACGCCAGCGCCCGAACCGACGGAGCAGGCGGCGGCACCCGGGCAGCTTCCACAATGCGTCAACGAAGGCGGCGCCGAAGCCCTCGGCGGCTCGTCGACCGAATGCGCAACGCCGGGCAACGTGCAGATCAACGACACGCCCGCCGAACAGGAGTACGTCGGCCCCTGGGGTGACATGTTCGGTGGCGATGGGTTCTTCTTCCCCTGATCGGGAGTTCATCACCTCCTAGGAGACACCTTTGCGAATTCGAATTCGCTGTCTTCCAATGGTTTACGCAGGAATCTGGTCAGCCTCGGCATTGATCGTGCCGATGGCGGGCGCTCAAACCGGCCCACCTCTGCCGCAGTGCACCGAGACCGGTGGAGCTGTGGCTATCGGCGGCTCGACGACCGAATGTGCGTCCGCCGGCAACGTGTCGATCAACGCCACGCCGGCCGAGCCGGACTATCTGTATCCGTGGGACGATGAGTTCTACGGTCCCGCGCTGATCATGGGTGGTTTCGGGGGGTTCCACGGTGGTGGCGGAGGTGGTGGCGGCCACGGCGGCCGCTGACACCGGTATCACGGCCCCGAGGAGGCCAACAATGCCGTCAAGAAATCGTTATACCGCAACACTTTTCACAGCAGGCGCCGCATTCGCGTTCGTCGCCCTCGCACCGGTTGCCGCGGCGGCACCCGAATGCAGGAACGTCGGCCCGAACACCACACAGTGCCAGACCAACGGCAGTGCCCAGATCGTCACCTCCCCCGAGCCGACCAGCGGCTGGGGCGGCGTGCCGTACTGGTTCGGCGGCGGCCTGGTCATCGGGTTCGGCGGCTGGGGCTGGTGATACCCCGGTAGTTGACGCCGGCGAGGTTTCGGCTAACCTAACTTTTCTATTCGCCACACCGATAGAAGGTTGGTTGGTTGTCACAGGGCGCCGAGGTGAAATTGCGGCCGAGCTGGACGCTGCTCGGTCCGGCGTTCGTCGCAGCGATCGCCTACGTCGACCCCGGCAACGTGGCGGCCAATGTCAGTGCCGGGGCGCAGTTCGGATTCCTGCTGGTAGGGGTCATCGTGGTGGCCAAC
>CAZOIX010001076.1:0-1779 GCA_964579685.1 uncultured Mycobacterium sp. | reverse complement strand
TCTGTGCGGCGGGTCGCATCGAGATGAACGTGATGGAGATGCCGGCCAGGGTGCCGAGCATCGCGGCGCGGGGCGTGAGCTTGCGGACGTAGGGCCCGACGAATGCGCCGATCATGACGATGACGCCGATGAGGAAGGCCCACGCCAGGCCGGCCTGCCAGGCCTGTATCGGGTCCTCGGTGTTCAGATACACCGGCAACATGACGACAAAGATCACGATGAACATGTGCGGCACACTTGGCCCGTAGGGCAGGGCCGTGACGTCGGTTCTGTTCTCCCGCCGGGCAAGTCGGCGCGCGAGGAACGTGTAATACAGGTTGCCGAGTATCAGTGCCACGCCCAGTGCCGGCAGTACGGTGCCGAGAACATCGCCGGCTGGTACGGCGATGACACCGATCATCAGGCCGGTCAACGTGAGGACGTTGACAAGGATGTTGAACCCGAGCCCGAAGAAGGCGTTGAGGTCGCCGCGGGTCCACCATGGGATCGACAACTTGTCGGGGACGGGCGGATCGACCGATGGGTCGGCGGGGGTATTGCTCACGTCGGTACTCATGGCGGGTCCCTTCAGGCGGCCGTGGCGGTCAGTGTCTGCAGTGCGGGGATGACGGCAGCCGTGTCGGCGACCCAGCCGAAGATGCCGCCCTGCGCCTTTATCATTTCCAGGCCGATGCGTTGGAATTCGGGGAAATACGAACCCACACAATCAGATACGACGAGACACTCGTAGCCGCGGTCATTGGCCTCGCGGGTCGTGGTGTGCACACAGACCTCGGTGGTGACCCCGGTGATCAGCAACTGTGTGACGCCCTCGGCGGCGAGCACGTCCTGGAGTTCAGTGGCGTAGAACGCGCCCTTGCCGGGCTTGTCGATGACGACCTCACCCTCGATGGGCGCGAGTTCGTCGACGATGTCGTGCCCGTACTCGCCGCGGATGAGGATGCGGCCGTATTTGCCCGGGTCGCCGATCCGTTTCGATGGGGCTCCGCGGGTGAGCTTCGCAGGCGGGCAGTCCGAAAGGTCGGGTTGATGGCCTTCGCGGGTGTGGATCACCATGATGCCTGCCGACCGCGCGGCGGCGATCAAGGCGGCCAATGGCGGCACGACCTTGCGCAGCTGGGTGACATCATTGCCGAGACTTTCACCGAAACCCCCTGGCAGTAGGAAATCCCGCTGCATGTCGATGACGATCAACGCGGTCTTGCCGCCGATGAGTGCGAACGGCGACGGTTCTGCGGTGACTTCGACGGGCTGGCTCATACATGCTCCTCGACGGCGGTTGTGGTGGATAGGGGGTCGGTGTGTTCGCGAGGTTCGTCGAGCAGGTTCGCCGCGAACTGGAGAACCGTGTCGTCGGTGAGGGCCGCGCCGAGCAGCATCGCGCTGCAGGGGCGCCCGTCTTCGGTCGTGCCCAGCGGAATCGCCACGCCGAGCAGGTCGAGGAGATTTCCGAAATGCGTGTAGTGGCCGAGCATGGTGTTGCTGTCGATCGGTGCTGCCAACACCTCGGGCACGGTGAACGTGGTGCCGATCGTCGGCACCACCATGACATCCATCGACTGCCACAGTCGGGCGACCGTCGCCTTGAGGTCGGCCAGTCGCTGCAGCGCCGCAAACGCTTCTACCGCCGTGTACTTCTGGCCGCCGCGCAGGATCTCGCGTACCACGGGATGGATCGAGTCTGGTTGTGCTGCAAGAAAGTCCCCGAACACCACGAGACGTTCGGCTACCCACGGACCCTGATACAACAGCGAACCCGCCGTCAGGAACGGATCCAGC
>CAZOIX010001075.1:0-1782 GCA_964579685.1 uncultured Mycobacterium sp. | reverse complement strand
GGGTGGCCTACTTTTCAACCGTCGCGACTGGCCGGGTCTTCAACCGTCGTCAACAGCAGCGGCGGCAGAGCAAGCACGGGCGTGCGCCGGGTTCAGCAGCCGAGCTGATAAGCCACCCCGGCTAACGACCAGAGCGACTGTGTGCTCACAGCCGGACCGCTCGCTCGCTCGATGGTGAGCCGGTGCGATAACACCCCGAACCTGCCACATGCTCGGGGATCCGAGACTGTCGACCCTGTGTCGCGGAAACACTCCACGACCTTGGGTCGCAGCTTCACCGGTCTCCGACGACGGCGACGCTCATCGAGCAATCGCGCCACCCCGACTGGCAAATCTGCTGCCGGCATCAGGATTTGTTCCCAGCGAATTATTCTGTGCTGCAGCTGCTACCACGCAGGCAATCCAGCGACCAGATATGGCGGTCAAGTCCAGGGACGTGGTGTACGACGTCGTCGTGTGATTCTTCGTCGTCATGGTTCAGGCGGTCAGCGCCGCCGGAGCGTCCTCCTGTTCTGACGTGTATGGGCAGTTCTGCCGGGGCTTCGTTGACGGCGCGTGATTTGCTCAGGACGTCGAGGCCGAGGTAGCGGCGGGATTCGGCCCATTCGTCGTGTTGTTCGGCCAGCACCGCGCCCACGAGGCGGAATCAGGGCGTTGCGGTCTGGGAAGATGCCCACGACGTCGGTGCGCCGGCGGATCTCCTTGTTGAGCCGCTCCTTTATCCGGCCCTCCGGGGCGGGATCAACCCGTCAGGGCTCGGATGTTCATCGGTTGAGGCGCTGGAGGTGGTCGTTGAGGGCGTCGGCGACTCGGTCGTGGCGGGCGGCTTCGTCGGTCCAGCCACGGGTCTGGGCGTCGGTCTTGAGAGCCTGAATGTCGGCGAGTTGGTCGGTGAGCGCGTCGCGGAATTCCGGTGCGGTGATGTAGTTGTCGCAGGTTTCGCAGATGTTGGCATACGGGCAGGCGCCGGCGGACTCGTGGCGGGCGCAGTAGCCGTGCGCGACGCGGGTTTTGAGCATCTCGCTGTGCAGCCAGCTGACCTTGTCGGGCAGGATCGGTTTTCCGATCGGTGTGAGGGTGAGCTGGCGGCGCATCTTGCCCATGGCCTCGTCGTAGGCCGACTTCAAGGTCGGTGAGGCCAGGGTGGCGTAGCGGATCGTCATCTGCGGGGTGACGTGTCCGAGCAGTGCCATTAACGCCTGCAGACTCATGCCGGCATTGGCGAGTTCGGTGGCCCAGGTGTGACGCAGTTGATGCGGGGTGACGGTCAGCAGGTCACCGTCGGGCGCGCGCAGCCCCGTGGCTCGGGATGCGGCGAGCAGCCCGTTGCGCAGCCGGGTGTAGCCCAGGCGGCGCCCGTGGGCGGTGAACAGGAAATCAGTGATCGCCCCGGTGCGTGGATGCGCCAACGGCCGGTGTGCGCCGCGTTGGGCCGCCCACTCGTCGAGAGCGGCGAGGATGGCTGCTGAGAGCGGCACCATCCGTTCGGTGGCCAGTTTGCCCAGCGGCACCTTCAACCAGGTGCCGGCGGCCCCGTAGTCGACGATGCTGCCCAGTTCCAGGTCGAGCCGTTCCCCGACCCGCAGGCCGGCACCGCGCAGAACGGTCAGTCCGATGCGGGCGAACGGATCATTCAGGTGGGCAACAGCGTTCATGATCGCGGCATCGACGTCGGGTGTGAGCGCGCGCGGCAGCGGCTGGTTGAGTTTGGGGACGTCGGCCGCGAAGACCAGTCGCCGCGGTGGCGCCTGCTGCCAGCCCCAGGCGGTGATGTCATCGAGC
>CAZOIX010001074.1:0-1788 GCA_964579685.1 uncultured Mycobacterium sp. | reverse complement strand
CGAACACCTCGGCCACCCGCGGCAGCCGGTGGCGCAGGGCGTCGGCGATCAACAGCTGATGGGCGGCCGCCCCCAGCGAGATGTTCTGGGCCGCGGCCACCGAGGCGGCCACGGCGTCCCAGTTGTCCAGACACCACTGCTCGCGCTCGGAGGAGCCGTCGGCGGCCAGCATGGCCTCGAGTGCGTCGGCCATCGCGGCCAGCCGGTGTGCGCAGGCGGCGTTCTCCACGGCCGCCCACGCGCCCACCGCCGCAGCGCTGCGGCTACCGAGCGCCGTCTGAACCAATGATTCGAACATGCTTTCGACACTACTCGCACGGTCGACCGATCGGTGCAGCTCAACCCCACCCTGTGGATAAAACCAGCATTGGGGATAACTCCACAGAAGCTAGAGCTTGGCCGCCGCATCCTCGTCGAGCAACCACACCGTCGCTTCGCGCCCGACCGCACCGGCAGCAGGCACATCGACGGGGTTGGCCCCCCCGATCGCCGCGGCGACCGCGTCGGCCTTCGCCTCGCCCGAAACCACCAGCCACACCTCACGCGATCGCTGAACCGCGGGCAGCGTCAGAGTGATCCGTCGCGGCGGCGGTTTGGGGGAGTCGGTCACACCGATCACCAGCCGGCTCGTCTCCTGTACCGCGGGCGTATCCGGGAACAGCGAGTTGATGTGGCCCTCGCCGCCCATCCCGAGCAGATGGACGTCGAACTCTGTCACCGGATTGACAAAGGTCTCCTCAAGCAGTTGCTCGTACGCCTGTGCGGCCGCGGCGAGGTCGTCACCGAACTCGCCATCGCTGGCGGCCATCGCGTGGATGTTCACTTCCGGAATACCGACATGCTTGAGCAAGGCTTCGCGTGCCTGCTTCTCGTTGCGCTCGTCGTCGTCCGCCGAGACGAAGCGCTCGTCGCCCCAATAGATATGAACCTTCGGCCAGTCGATCTCGCCGGCTTGTTCGCGGACCCGCTTGAGCAGCCCGATGCCGGTGCCGCCACCGGTGAGCACGATCGTCGCTTCATTCCGCGCCGCGATCGCCGAATTGATGGCCGAGACCAGCCGATCGCCGGCGGCCGCCACCAAAGCGGCTGTGTCAGAGTACTTCTCGATGACAGTGCTCATACGTATTGCACCTTCTCGATCCCTTTCAGTGCCTCGTGGTAGATCTCGTCGGCGTCAAGCCTGCGCAGGTCCTCGGCGAGGCACTCCTTGGCCTCCCTGCGGGCCAACGGGATCAGCGAATCCGGCTGGGCAGTTCTACTGATCGTGGCCGTGACACCAGTCTGTGGCCTGCGCAGGGTGATGGTTTCGCTGTCGCGGATCAGTTCCACCTTCAAGTCGCCTACCGCCCGCTGCACGGGACCGTCGATACGCGCGGCGAGCCAGCCCGCGAGAACGTCGAGCGACGGCTCGTCGTGAAGCCCGGACACCACCGCCGAGGTGATCGGCTCGAACGGCGGCTGATCGACTGCAGCTGTCAGCAGCGCGCGCCAGTAGGTGATGCGGGCCCACGCCAGATCGGTATCGCCGGAGGTGTAGCCGGCCAGGCGGCCCTTGATCGCGGCCATCGGATCCTTGCAATCCGTCGCATTGGTGATCCGCCGAATCGCCAACTGCCCCAATGGGTCTTGTGACGGATTGTCCGGCCCTCCCGCCGGCCACCATGCCACCACCGGGGTGTCGGGCAGCAGGAACGGCAGTACCACGCTGTTGGCGTGGTCGGCCATCTCGCCGTGCAGATGCAGGGCGACGACCTCGCCCGCTCCCGCGTCGGCGCCCACGCGCAGCTG
>CAZOIX010001073.1:0-1788 GCA_964579685.1 uncultured Mycobacterium sp. | reverse complement strand
TCGCGGAGGTCGTCGGCTCCTGGGCGCGGGCCGCTCATTATTGTGACGATCCTGTCCACGCCGGTGGGCTGCTGTTCCCGACTTGCCGGTGGGTCCGTCCCATTGGGCCGGGAAATCGCTCGCTGCCATTCCCTACGTTGGTGTCGCTGCGACTCGGGGACCTGCAGGTCGAGACCGACTGATTTCGCAGGCCCGCTTCGTCGCTGCGTGAGCAGGCTCAGAATCACGGCGCGGCAGTGCCTCTGGGGCATCCGTGGTTAGCCGGGCGATCAAGGTCCCGCAGCCCCGGCAGGAAGATCGCCACCACGCCGAGAAGCAACATCGGCAGCGACAACGCCAAAAAGGTCGCATGAAGGCCTGCGGCGTCGGCCAGTGGTCCCGCCACGATCAACCCGAGCGGACCCGCCGCGTAGGCCAGCGATCCCATCACGCCGACCACCCGGCCGCGCAGATGCTGTGGTGCCCGCGTCTGCATGACGTAGTTGTAGATCGGTGCGATGGGTCCGTACACGAGTCCGACCACGGCACACAACACGAGGATCATCGGCAGCGGGGGCAGAAACGCGATCACCGTCATCGCTATCCCGAGAGTCAGGACCGCGGTCAGCATCGTCGTGCGACGGCTCATGTACTTCGACAGCACCGCGTAGCCCAACGCGCCGATCAGCCCGCCGATGCTCAGTGCCATCAGGACCCAGCCCAGCTGAGCGGGCTCATCGCGATCCGTGAAATATTTCGGGAAAAGGACCGACTCCATGGGCATGTAGAGCCCGGTGGCCGCCAGGTCGACGAACGCCAACGCGCGCAGCACCCGGTTGTTCCAGACGAATCGCAGGCCCTCGACGATGCCCGCCCACACGTTGTCCGGCAGTGACTGCTTGTCGGGTCTGCCGGCGCCCTCCAACTTCAGCACACTGATCGCGATGATCGACAGCCCGAAGGCCGATGCGGTCACCCACATGGTGTTGACGCCGCCGAGCGTGGCGATCAGCAGGCCACCGATACCCGGTCCGACGATGTAGGCCAGATTGAAGATCGCCTCGTAGACGCTGTTGGCGTGATCCAGGGTCCAGCCCGCACGGTTGGCCGCCTCCGGAAGCATGGTCTCGCGTGCGGTCATGCCCGCCGGATCGAAGAATGCGCCGAGGCCGGCGAGCACCGCCAGCACGGCGACGTTGATGACGTCGACCCCGAACGTCAGCGCGAGCACCGGCACCGCCGCCACCGACAACGCGGACAGCGCATCGGAGATCATCGAGACCCGCCTGCGCCCTAGATAGTCGACCGCCGCTCCGGCGATCAGGGTGGCCGCCAGCAACGGCAGTGTCCCCGCCATCGCGACAATCGATGCTTGCAGGGCAGAGCCGTTGCGCTGTAACACAAGCCACGGAAACGCCACCAGAGAGATTCCGTTGCCCGCGCCCGCCATCAGCGCGGCGAACAAGACCAGGAAAAGAGGACCGCGCTTACTTTTTGTCATGAGGATCGGGACAGAATCTAACAGTGGCGGGGGCCGCGCGGCGCACCATTGCGCACCGCATGCACAGTGGTCATATGACGGTGAAGCTGCCTCACCCGGGTACCGGAGCGTTGTTCGACTCGCCGGTACCGCCCGGTGCGGGGTGGCCAGGCGAGGTGGCCTCGTCGGCGACCGTCGTCGCCGCGACACCGGCACAGGTGGCTCGGCGGGCCGCCGCGGTTCAGACGATCCAGCAGTTGGACGCCGAAGTGTCGGTCTGCCGCGCCTGCCCGCGGCTGGTGACGTGGCGTGAGGACGTCGCCGTGGAC
>CAZOIX010001072.1:0-1790 GCA_964579685.1 uncultured Mycobacterium sp. | reverse complement strand
GCACACCGCATGCCGGCGGCCGCTTGACAACTTAGGGACCTGGGATGTCTAGCTGCTGGTGGTGCTCGAACGTGTCCTCGATCTCCGCGCGGGACCAGTTACCCATATCGTTCCTCCGTGTGATCCGTTAGGTCAGTTCCCAGTTCATGTTCTTGGCGAATGCGCGCGCGTCGTCTGAGATGGTGCCCAGTTCGTGGCTGCGCTGGATGTACTGCTGGATCATGAGCATGAAGTTCATCGGGTTGTAGGCGTCTTCTTCGTAGCTCCATTTGTCATCGCCGGCGTATTCGAGCACGGTGATCACCGCGGCCCCATGGACGCTGCCGTCGCCGGGATCCTTCATCGTGTTGATGTTCTTGAAGATGATCCAGCCCTTGTCGGTGTCGATCGAGTACCACTCGACCGGATAGGTCGGCATCTCGCTGCCGGGGAAGGTGTTCATGGTCGAGACGATCCACTCGCGGATGTTCTCGCGACCCTCCATGTTGCCCAGCGCATGCTCGACGTAGCGCGCATCCTCGGTGAAATGGTCGGCGTAGCTGGACCAGTCCCACGTCTTGCCGACATCGACGACGGATTCCTGATAGCGGCGCCAGGCGGCTTCGAGTTCCTCGCGCGACCACTTACCCATCGGAGACTCCCTCGACTCGTGGCGGATGGGCCCACGCGCGCAGCGCAGGGACTAGAACCTGTTCTACCAAAAAGAATCAGGGCCGGGAGCGTTACTGTCGCTGCTATGACACTAGGTATCGACGAGCAGGTGCTCGCGGAGATGGCGCCGTTGTTCGCGGCGCTCGGCGACTCTGAGGTTGCACCTGTCGGGGACGTCGAGGCGCGTCGTCTCAGCGGACACCGGATGTTCGATCTCGTCGCCTCCGGGCGGGCGCCGGCACCCGGTGTCGCCACCTCGCGGCACTCCATGGTGGCCGCGGACGGTGCGTCACTCGACCTCACCTGGTATCACCCGGACGGAAGCGACGGACCGGGTAGTGCCGTGCTGTACCTGCACGGTGGGGGAATGATCTTCGGCCTCGAACACGTCGGCGCCATGTACGACCTCGCGGTGCGCGACTATGTCGCGGCGTCGGGGGTGCCGATGCTGATGGTCGACTACCGCGTGGCACCGGAGTATCCGGATCCCACCCCGGTCGAGGACTGTTACGGCGCGCTGGTCTGGTTGGCCGAGCACGCGGCAGATCTCGGGATCGACCCCGCGCGCCTCGCGGTGATGGGAGACAGTGCCGGTGGCGGCCTGGCGGCAGGGGTGTGTCTGATGGCGCGGGACCGCGGCGGCCCGGCGATTTCACAACAGGTGCTGATCTACCCGATGCTCGACGATCGGCCGGCCGCACCGGATCCGCAGATGCAACCGTTTCTCACGTGGACCTACGACGACAACCTCACCGGATGGGGCGCGCTGTTGGGCGGAAACGCCGGTGGCGACGGGGTGTCGCCGTACGCGGCGCCCGCGCGCGCCGACGACCTAACCGGTTTGCCCGACACCTACATCGACGTCGGCGATCTCGACGTGTTCCGCAACGAGGACATCGCCTACGCCCGCCGGCTCGCCGATGCGGGTGTGCCGACGGAACTGCACGTGTACCCGGGTTGCCCGCACGCATTCGAGGCCCTCGCCCGTGACGCCGCGGTGTCCCGGCGGGCGATCAGCGATCGGGTGCGTCGCCTGCGGGCCCTTTAGGAATCTGCAGAAATTGGCGTCGCGCGGCATCCGACTGCGCTTAGCGGGTTGATCACACGCATCAGGTGGCTGTTGCGAAATGTGTGGCGGT
>CAZOIX010001071.1:0-1790 GCA_964579685.1 uncultured Mycobacterium sp. | reverse complement strand
CAGGAAGCTCATCGGGTTGGCTAATTTGTTGACCGCAAGGATGGCGCTCGAGCAGCCCTGCGCTGGCTGATACACATTCACATAGTTCTGGAATGTGTTGGGCGCCACGTGCAGGAACTGTTTGACGTCATCGAGGCTGTCGTGCAGCGCCTGGGTCACCCCCGCCAGCTTGTCGGATGTGGTGCCCAACGATTCGCGATTCTCCGCGACGAAGCTCTGGACCTCACCGACCACGGCATTGAAGTCCCGCACGGCGTTGGCGACCTCGTCGGGACTGTCGGCGAGCAGACCGGTCACCGACGCCAGGTTCTGGTTGAGCTGACGCATCAGATTCGTGCTGTCCTGCAGCGCCGACACCAGGATCGACAGGTTCTTGATGGTCGAGAAGATGTCGGTGCTCTTGTCGCCGAGCGCCGAAAAGGCCTGCGACAGCTTGATGACGGTGTCGCGGATGTTCGCACCCTGCCCGCGCAGGTTCGCCGCGGTGGTGTTGATGACCGCGCCCAGCGGGCTCACCCCGCCGGGTTCTGTCGGTTGCAACTCCTTGGCAATACGTTCGAGCTGCTTGCGCAGGGTGTCCCATTCGACAGGCACGACCGTGCGCTCGCGCGGGATCACCGCATCATCGGCCATGGTGGGACCGCTGGTGTAGACCGGCGTCAGCTGAATGGCTCGGGAAGTAACCAGCGTCGGCGACAGGATCGCGGCGTTCGCGTCGGCGGGCACGTTGTACTTGCTGTCGTACCAGAACGAGATCTTTACCCGGTTGGGTTGGGGCTCGATCGCATTGATCCGCCCGACGTTCACACCGAGGATCCGAACGTCGTCGCCGACGTAGATGCCGTTGCTGTTCTCGAAATACGCGACGACGTTGGTGCGGTTGATGGTGTCGCTGGTCCGCAACACCGCGACGACACCGGCTACCAGCAGCACGACGAGGGCTGCGGCGACCCAACCCCTGCGGATGCGGTTCATCGGCCAGCCCCCACCGGATCCGAGTAGACCTCACCGGGTGCGGGAACCATCACCGGGCTCGGCGTCGGCACCGGAATGGACTCCTGCCCCGCCGGCGCCGCCGCGGGCGGACCCGGCGGAGGACCACCGGGCGGTCCCGGTGGAATCGGCTCGCGGTAGGGGTAGCAACCGGTCGGGCCGGGCAACGGGATGCCCGGTGGACCGCACCCCTGGTCGCCCGGATTGCCGGTAATGGCATCGGGCAGCTGGAGATTCGGATCGCCGCCCTGTCCGGTGCGCGGATAGGGCACCGGCATGGCCGGGACGGCCGGTGTGCCGACCTGCGGGTCGGTGCGCTCGGACGGCAACAGCACGTTGGGGTCCAGGCCGAGATCGGAGAACGCCACATCGATGAACGGCTGCAGGAACTGACCGGGTAGCAGGTTGGCGATGTAGTTCTTGAAGAACGGCCCTGAGGACACCGACTCCCCCAGCGACATCGCATAGGACGTCAGCAGTTTCAGTCCCTTCTGCAACCGCTCCTTGCGGTTGTCGAGGACCGTCAGCACGCCGTTGAGTTTGTCGATCGCGGGCTTCATCGTCTCGCGATTCTCGGCAATGAAGCCCTGCAGCTGCTGGCTCAGCGCCGAGATGCTGCCCGAGATCTGATCGAGCGCGGCGCTTTGGTTCTGCAGCTCGGCCAGCAGCGCGTTGGTGTTGGCGACAAGGCTGACGATCTGGTCGCTGCGCTCGGCCAGCACAGTCGTCGACTTGTTGGCGTTGGTGAGCAGCTCCCGCAGTTGGGCGTCGCGTTCGTTGAGGGTCTCGGAGAACCG
>CAZOIX010001070.1:0-1794 GCA_964579685.1 uncultured Mycobacterium sp. | reverse complement strand
GTGCTGCGGCTGCCGCCCGCGAACACGGCACCCGGGTTCATCGTCGCGTCGGCACCTGCCATCGCTGATGCGCTGGACGCGGCGCTGAAAACATCTGGAGCGTTCTAGAACTCCGGTATCCCCTGGGCGCCAAGGCAACAGGTCGCTAGCACGCGGACGAGTGAATCTTCTCCACCAGTGCCGAGTCGGCGGTCTGCGTCGCGTCGGGACGCAGGCTGGCCAGCACGGCGTCGATGTCGTCGCCACGGCTCAATTCGGTGAACTCGGTGCCGATCGCCAGATCGACCGTGTCGTCGGTCCGGTCGTCCTCGAACAGCTCGGTGCACGGCGCGACCAGCCAGACCGAAGCTGCGGCCGCCCGCCCCGACGGCCCGAACCGGATCTGGCCCTGACACGTCAGCCGAGCGCTCGTGTACACCGCGTCGTTGGCCGCGCTCGGCTCGGCGAAGCCCAGGTCGCGCAGCGCTCCGGCGACCTCGGCGGCCTGGCCGCCCTGGCCGCTCGCGTTGAGCACCCGGATCGTGGTGTCGGCGAGCTTGGCCGGGGTGACGTCGATCATTTCGCTGCGCGTCACCCGCTCGCCGAGTGGCGGTGCAGGGGTGTTCGGGTCGGCCGGGGGCGGCGGGGGATTGCAGGCGGCTGTCTGATGGACATCGACCGGCTGGTTCAGCGCCATCACCCAGACCGTCAACGTCAGGGCGGACAGTGCGACGAGCAACAGAATGCCCGGCAAATAATTGCGACGGCGGAACGGGCGACCGTGCTTGTCGAATGCCGTACCCTCTGTGATTTGCGCGACCACGAAAGCACTCTAAATGGCTCGTCGCTGCGACCTTGCGGTGGCACCGGCAAGAGTGTGACGTAAATCACAGTGCAACGTGTTTCAATCCGGGCACGAATCATTTGGTGGATGCGTTCGACGCTGGTACAAAGCTCTGCTGCAAGGTCTGTATGGAGGGGACGACACATGGCTACCGATTACGACGCCCCGCGGCGCACCGAAACCGATGACGTTTCGGAGGATTCGCTGGAGGAGCTGAAGGCGCGGCGTAACGAGGCCCAGTCGGCGGTTGTCGACGTCGACGAGTCCGAATCCGCCGAATCATTCGAGCTGCCGGGCGCCGACCTGTCCGGTGAGGAGCTTTCGGTTCGGGTCATCCCCAAGCAGGCCGATGAGTTCACGTGCTCCAGCTGCTTCCTGGTCCATCACCGCAGTCGTCTGGCCAGCGAGAAGAACGGCGTGATGATCTGCACGGACTGCGCTGCCTGACGGCGGTATCGGCGTCGGCCGGAATCACCGGGGATCGCGCAGAGCCGAGAGCACCTGCTCCGGGCGACGGCAACTGACCAACCAATACGGCGTCGGGTCGTCGGGATCGTCGAGGACCAACAGAACCATCGGGCCGATCCATGGCTTGTGCACGACGTAGGCGGCAGGATCCAGCTGACGGCCAAGAGCGGCCGACTTGGCGCTGCGCGGCACCGCGGCCGACCGGGAAACGACGCTGACGGGGAGATGCGCGTCACCCACCCATAACTCCGTATCGCCGGCCCCGCCGACCACACGGACCGCCGTGCTGCCCAGCATCAGCAGCACCACCGCCGCGACCGGCAACAACACGGCGTAAGGCAGCCACACGGGCAGCGCGGGCACGCCCTGGTTGACCTCGAGTGCGATCAGCCCGGCCAACCCGAGGCCGGGCAGCCACCACCACCACGGCACCATCAACCGTTCGCGGTAGCGCACGGTTTGTGACGTGGCGTGCGTGTCGGACAAGCGGCCAAGAGGAATCT
>CAZOIX010001069.1:1233-1795 GCA_964579685.1 uncultured Mycobacterium sp. | reverse complement strand
TGCGCTCTGCGTTGCGCGCCGCATCGGCACGCAACGGCCGATCGGCTATCTCGGTCATCGCGTCCCAGTCTATCTGACAGTTGACTGCTGTTCTCGCGCGTCCTACTCTCGGAATAATTGGCAGCCTACTGACACTTAACAGGAAACGCCGGTGACATCAACGACTTCCGAGAGCACAGCATCCGACCTGCCCGCCATCCCCGCGTTGCGCTCGGCGAGCTGCCCGTTGCGTCCGCCGCCCGAATTCTCGAGATGGCGTGACGAGCCCGGTCTGCAGCGCGCGATCTATCAGGGCAAACCGACCTGGGTCGTCAGCCGGTACAACGACATCAGGGCCGCGCTCGTCGATCCGCGACTCTCCGCCGAGACCATCCCGGCGTCGATGCTGCCCAAGGACGGCGACAACAACACTCCCGTGATGTTCGCGCGCGTCGATGACCCCGAGCACCATCGCATCCGGCGGATGCTGACCAGAGACTTCACCTTTCGGCGGGTGGACGGTATGCGCCCGCAGATTCAGGAGATCGTGGACCGGTATCTCGACGACATGCTCGCGAGTGGA
>CAZOIX010001069.1:0-1223 GCA_964579685.1 uncultured Mycobacterium sp. | reverse complement strand
CGCGCCTTCGCTCTACCGGTGCCGTCACTCGTCATCGCACATCTGCTCGGCGTACCCGACCACGACCTCGAGTTGTTCCACCATCACACGACGGTCGGCCTGGATGTTCGCACCTCCGATGAAGAGAAGGCCGAGGCGTTCGGAGAGATGTTCGCCTATATCGCCGAGTTGGTCGAGCGCAAAGAGCGGGAGCCCGGTGACGACCTGCTCAGCCGCCTGGTCGCAGATCATGTGCTGAACGGCGACATCAGCCGCGAAACCGCCACCGTCACCGGGGCGATCATGATGCAGGCGGGTCACGAGACCACAGCCAATATGATCGCCCTGGGAACCGTTGCACTGATGGAACATCGGGAGACCTACGAGCGTCTTGCACACACCGACGACCCGTCCGTCATCGCCAACATCGTCGAAGAGATGATGCGCTATCTCGCGATTGTCCACAGCCAGGTCGACCGGGTGGCCACGGAGGACCTCACCCTCGGCGGGCAGCAGATCCGGGCAGGCGACTGGCTCGTGATGAATCTGCCTGCCGGAAACTGGGACCCCGCGTTCGTCGACAACCCCGATGTCTTGGACGGCGATCGAAATGCCCGCGGGCACTTGGGTTTCGGCTACGGCGTGCACCAGTGCATCGGCGCGAACCTCGCCCGGGTCGAGATGCAGATCGCCTTCGCCACGCTGGCGCGCCGAGTGCCGGGGCTGCGGCTGGCCGTGCCTATGGACGAACTGAGATTCAAAGGCGAATCCGGCATCTACGGCATGAAGGAGCTACCCGTTGGGTGGTGACATCGACGACAGGCGTCCAACCGCGTAGGCCGCCGCCTCGTTGGTGCTGCCGTTCATCCCGTACATCGCGTGGGCGAAGCTGGGCGGACCGGGAGGAGCCCCGTTGCAGATGGTGTCGTCGGGAGCACAGAGCTTGAAAGTCTTGTCGACGTACGACGGACCGATCCTGATCGGCGGCGCACCGACGCTGCTCAAGAACTCAGGCGACGGAAGTCCGATGAGAACCACCGCCGCGACGTGGTTGGCCACCTCGGACGGCATCGGGTTGGGGATGAATTGCCGATACTCGGCGGGAACCTCCTCGGGTATTTCGGCCGAGGTGACATAGCCGGCGAGCGCCGCACCTTGCGAGAAGCCGCCGAGCACGATGTCGGTATCCGGGCAGTTCGCCGCCGTCGCCTCGACGTGCAGACCCGCATCGCGGATTCCGTCGA
>CAZOIX010001068.1:0-1805 GCA_964579685.1 uncultured Mycobacterium sp. | reverse complement strand
CCGGCCTACGGTGAGGACGACATGGCCACCGCCGCGGCGGCCGACATCGTCGCCGTCACCCCGGTCGACACCAAGGGCCGCTTCGACGCGACGGTGCCCGAGTACGCCGGCCAGCACGTCTTCGACGCGAATCCACAGATCATCCGGGATCTCAAGAATCAAAGCCGCTCCGCTGCCGTGAACGGGGCGGTGTTGCTGCGTCACGAAACGTACGAACACTCCTACCCGCACTGTTGGCGGTGCCGAAACCCGTTGATCTACCGGGCAGTGTCGTCGTGGTTCATCAAGGTCACCCAATTCCGCGACCGCATGGTCGAGCTCAACCAGGAGATCACCTGGTATCCCGAGCATGTGAAGGACGGCCAGTTCGGCAAGTGGCTGCAGGGCGCCCGCGATTGGTCGATCTCGCGAAACCGATACTGGGGCAGCCCTATTCCGGTCTGGAAGTCCGACGACCCCGCGTACCCGCGCATCGACGTGTACGGCAGCCTCGACGAGCTCGAGCGCGACTTCGGTGTGCGTCCGACCGATCTGCACCGGCCCTACATCGACGAATTGACCCGGCCCAACCCCGACGATCCCACCGGCCGGTCGACGATGCGTCGCATCTCCGACGTGTTCGACGTGTGGTTCGACTCCGGTTCGATGCCCTACGCCCAGGTGCACTACCCATTCGAGAACGCTCAGTGGTTCGACGGCAAGCCGGGGCAACACCCTCACTTTCCCGGCGACTTCATCGTCGAGTACATCGGCCAGACCCGTGGCTGGTTCTATACGATGCACATCCTGGCGACCGCGCTGTTCGACCGGCCGGCGTTCAAAACCTGTGTGGCGCATGGCATCGTGCTGGGTAACGACGGGCAGAAGATGAGCAAGTCGCTGCGGAACTATCCCGATGTCACCGAGGTGTTCGACCGCGACGGCTCCGACGCGATGCGCTGGTTCCTGATGGCCTCGCCGATCCTGCGCGGGGGCAATCTGATCGTCACCGAGCAGGGCATCCGCGAAGGTGTCCGCCAGGTGCTGCTGCCGTTGTGGAACGCATACACCTTTCTGGCGCTGTACGCGCCGAAGAAGGGGACGTGGCGGACCGACTCCACCCATGTGCTGGACCGATACATTCTGGCCAAGCTCGCCGTGCTGCGCGACGATCTCACCGAGTCGTTGGATGTCTGCGACATCTCCGGCGCCTGCGACGAGTTGCGCCAGTTCACCGACGCGTTGACGAACTGGTATGTGCGACGGTCACGTTCGCGGTTCTGGGAAGAGGATCCCGATGCCATCGACACGCTGCACACCGTGCTCGAGGTGACGGCCAGGCTCGCCGCGCCGCTGCTGCCGCTGGTCACCGAGATCATCTGGCGCGGGGTGACCGGGGAGCGTTCGGTCCATCTGACCGATTGGCCGGCAGCCGACCTGCTGCCGACGGATCCGCAGCTGGTCGCCGACATGGACCTGGTCCGCGTGGTGGCGTCGGCAGGCTCGTCCCTGCGCAAGGCGAAGAAGCTGCGCGTGCGGCTGCCCTTACCGAAACTGACGGTGGCCGTTGATGACCCGCGGCGCCTGGAGCCGTACCGCGACCTGATCGCCGACGAACTGAACGTCAAGGAGGTTGAGCTCACCGATGACATCGCCACGTACGGCCGCTTCGAGTTGACCGTCAACGCCAAGGTGGCCGGACCGCGTCTGGGCCGCGACGTTCAGGCGGCGATCAAGGCGGTGAAGGCCGGCGAGGCGGTCGTCAACGACGACGGAACGCTGTCGGCGGGACCGGCGGTGTTGCGACCCGAGGAATACAGCTCCCG
>CAZOIX010001067.1:896-1807 GCA_964579685.1 uncultured Mycobacterium sp. | reverse complement strand
CGTATGTCGTGACCGGTTCTTGGGTGGTGGGCGGAGGCGGAGGCGCCTCGCTGGTGACGGTCACGGTCGCCGCGGGTGGTGGGGCCGGTGCGACGGAGACCGGCGGTTCTGCGGTCGGCGGGGGCGGTTGGGCGCTCGGCGGCTTGGGTGGGCTGGCCGAGCTCGGCGGCTCGGTCTGGTTGGAGCTGCTGCTCGTCAACGCGATCGCCACTCCGCCGACGGCGATCAACGCCACCACGGCGGCCAGCCCGAACACCAGCTGTGGCAACCGCTGCCACGTACGAGGTTGCTCTATCGGTCCGGTCGCGGGCACGTACTGCACCGGTTGACGCATCGAGATCGGTTCGGCGGCATAGGGATTCTCGCCGGTGTACGGGACGGGCTCGTCGGCGACGTCGTCGTCCTGTGACCACGCCAGCGCGCCCGGCGATTCAGATGCCGATGCGTCGACCGGCAACGGCGCCACCCCGGTGGCGGCGTCGGCCACCGCAGGAGCCATACCGGTCTGCGCCTCGGCCGCGGAGCCGTACGCGGCGAGCAGCGCCGCACCCACCGCCGCATCAAGCGCGGGTTGGGCAGTCGTGACCACCGGCGCGTTCGATCCCCCCGAAAGGTGTTGCGCGATCAGCGGAATACTCGCACCACCGCCCACCGCAGCCACAGCAGCGACGTCATGCCAGCCAATCCCATTGCGCTCCAACGTATCTGCCAAGGCGGTGACGACACCCTCGAGCGGTGCCGCGATCAGCGCCTCCAACTCGGTCCGTGTGACCGTGATCGTGGAGCGATGACCGGGGAGTTCGGCGACGACTTCGGTCGTCGCCTCCGCGGACAGCCGTTCCTTGGCGCTGCGGCATTCCTCTCTCAATCTGGTCAGCGATCCGACCGCGGCGGTGGCCGAGGGATCGATA
>CAZOIX010001067.1:0-886 GCA_964579685.1 uncultured Mycobacterium sp. | reverse complement strand
TGGGCGATGCCGTCGACGATGTGGGCGAGTAGCGCCTGGTCGATCTGATCACCGGAGAAATCCGTGTACCTCGTGGTCTCGTCGATGGGCTCGAACGACCTCCCGGCGTCCGCGAGCGTGATGCTCGTCCCGCCACCACCGAAGTCCAGCAGTGCGATCACACCCTGCGACGGCAACCCGGGGTTGGCCTGCAACGCCGTGAGTGACGTCACCGCATCGGACACCAGCCGCGGGGACCTGCCGTCGGGAACCAGGGTCGGATCGCTGCGCAAGGCGGTCCGCAAGCTGCGCAGCGCGCCCATCCCCCAGTAGGCCGGCACCGCGATCGCCAGATCGGACGGCGACTGGTCGCCGCTCGCGTCGACCATGTCTCCCAACGCTTCGACCAACAGCCGATCGGCCTGGTGCGGCGCACCGTCCGGGGCGATCAACGGAACCGGGTCGCCGACGCGCCCGACGAAGCCGTCGAGAATTGCGCCGTCGGCGAGAATCACCACCGAACGGCGTATCACGGGTTGATTGCCGACACGCGCCGCGACCAAGTTCGTCGTCCCGATCGACAACCCCAATGGGTCGCTCATAACGGACCACACCATAGCGGCCGGACCAGCTGATATTCGTTAGACACTCCGCACCAACGGCGTTCCACCGTCACGGTTTTGGCCCGCTGTGAGCGAGCACAGCACCCGCTATGACGTCGCTGTGGCAACCGGGCCGAGCGCCGACCACCCGCAATCTGAGTGCAGCCGGGTAGCCGGTGTGCTCCAATGTCGGCCATGGGTGACATCGACGACATCAAACAGATCAAATACCGCTACCTTCGCGCGCTCGACACCAAGCACTGGGACGAGTTCGCCGACACCCTCACCGAGGACGTGGTCGGCCG
>CAZOIX010001066.1:0-1810 GCA_964579685.1 uncultured Mycobacterium sp. | reverse complement strand
TTCGTGATCTGGTGCCCGATCCACCCGACGGCCTCATCGGGATCGACGAGGCGATCACCAGGGCGCTTGAGAGCCGCAAGCGCCAACCCGTCGACGCGCTCGCCGATCCGCACCACCTCGCCGACACCGATCCGGCGTGGGCGGGCGGTGACACCTTCCGCATCCGACAGCTGGCCAGCCACATCACCCCATCGTTCGTTCGACCGGCGTTGGGCCTGCTCGGCGTCGTGCCGGGACCCGTCGCCGCAGCGGTGCGCACGGGGCTGGACACCGCGCTCGGCCTTGTTCCGAAGGCGAGGTCGGCGTGACCCAGCCCGCCCCGACTCGGCCTCGATGGCTGGCCGAAGCCAGGGACGTCGTCGGCACGTGCGCGATCGCGCACCACGAGCCACCGACCCTGATCCGGCGCAGGCGCATCGTCGTCGCGGTCGTGCTGGTGATCGGCGCTGTGCTGCTTGGGTATTCGCTCGCGCTGCCACCGGGGGACTCGTCGTTCTACTGGCTCACCCTGGCTCTGGCCGGGGTGTGGGCGATCGGTTCGTGGGCCTCGGGCCCGCTGCATCTCGGCTGCATTCGATTCCGTGGTCGCAACCAACGCCCGGTCATCACCGGAACAGCGGTAGGCCTGCTTCTGGGCGCCGTCTTCATCGTCGGTGGACTGATCGCACGTGAGATTCCGCCCCTGCGCGAATACATCACTCGCGTGCTGGAATACGCGGATTACGGACCGCTGCTGCTGGTCACCTTCATCACCGTTGTCAACGGTGTCGCCGAGGAGATGTTCTTCCGAGGTGCGCTCTACACCGCGCTCGGTCGCTTTCGCCCGGTGCTGGTGTCGACCGTGTTGTACGTGATCGCGACCGGGGTGGCAACCGGCAACCCCATGCTGGGGTTCGCAGCGATCGTGCTCGGCACCGTATGTGCTTTTGAGCGGCGAGCCACCGGGGGAGTGCTCGCACCGATGTTGACCCACTTCTTCTGGGGTCTGGTCATGGTGCTCGCACTTCCGCCGCTTTTCGGGGTCTAACGCAGCGGATGCGCCAGCTCGTCCTGCCGCATCCTGGCCGCGAACAACGCCACCGCCGCGAGCACCACGGGAGCGATGCCGGCCACCAGGAATATCGTCTGCATGGACACGACCTTCGCCAGCGGGCCGACGATCGCGAACGACACCGGCATGAAAGCCAGCGAGACGAAGAAGTCCAGGCTCGACACCCGGCCCAGCATCGCCGTCGGTACCCGCCGCTGCAGCAG
Source organism: uncultured Mycobacterium sp. (assembly GCA_964579685.1). Lineage (GTDB taxonomy): Bacteria > Actinomycetota > Actinomycetes > Mycobacteriales > Mycobacteriaceae > Mycobacterium. Next base: position 556 of record CAZOIX010001066.1, on the reverse strand, counting down.
CGTGCCCCAGATGACCATGCCGGCACCGTCGGTGACGCCGACGGCGAACGTCGCCACGGCCATCAAGGTGAACGACGATGTGAAGCCGACGATCACCAAGGGGACGGAACCGACACCCCACATCGCCATCATCGCGGTCAGGTAGCGGCGCGGCATCCGTCCCGAGGACACCGCAAGCGCGCCAAGGGCGCTACCCATCCCGAAGAACGCCAGGATGAAGCCGTACATCCGTGCCCCATCGTCGAACCGGTCGTTGGCGATGAAGGGCAGCAGCACCTCGATGGGGCCGAGCACCACGAGCACGAACAAGCTCGCGAACAGCAACGTCCACAGCAGCCAGGGTGTGCGGAGCATGAAAACGAAGCCGTCCCGTAGATCGCGCGCCATGTGTGGCCGCTCGTGACCGGGTTCACGAGTCGGCGCCTTGACGGTTCCTCTGGTGGCGACCAGCAGGACGAGGCCGACGGCGAACAGCGCCGCCACGATGACGGAACCCACCGCCGGGAACGTCGCACCCACCAGCATGCCCGCAACGGCGGGGCCGACGGCACGCTGA
>CAZOIX010001065.1:457-1816 GCA_964579685.1 uncultured Mycobacterium sp. | reverse complement strand
GTTGTTGTCGGACCGACGGCACGAGCTCGTCGGTCTACGCACCCAAGCGGCGTGCCGGCTGCACCGGCTGTTGCGCGAACTGATCCCCGGCGGCGCGCCGGTTCAGTTGACCGCTGAGCACGCGTTGGAGCTGGTCAACGACCTGCACCCTGATGATCCGGCCGGCCAGATGCGTCTCGAGATCGCGCTCGATCACATCGAAGACATCATGCGCCTGGACCGCAAGATCGACGACTGCAACCGCCGCGTCGTCACCGAAGTCAAAGCCTCGGGCACTACGCTGACGCGGGTGTATGGGATCGGGCCGATCAACGCCGCGGTGATCTTGGGTGAGGTCGGTGACGTGTCCCGGTTTCCGTCACGGGACCACTTCGCCAGCTACACCGGCACCGCCCCGATCGCCGCGTCGTCGGGCGAGCATCAACGTCACCGGTTGAACCGCGCCGGGAACCGGACGATGAACCACGCTCTGCACATCGCGGCGATCACCCAGATCCGACGAGACACACCCGGCCGCGACTACTACCGACGCAAGCTCGCCGAGGGCAAGAGCCACAAAGAAGCACTCCGATGCGTGAAACGACGGATCTCCGACGCCGTCTGGCGACAACTCCAGACCGACCGCTCCGACGACCAAACCCAGAACAACGACTGGCCGCGCTGGCCCTCGAGCCGCGGCAACCTCGTCACCTACCGATCACCCGACACCCTCCGAGCGAACGGTCGCCCTAAGCCCTACAAACCCGTCACGGTCTAACCTGACCGCGGGGTTCGGGGCGTGGCCTCACCGAAGCATCAGCAAGGGTGAAAGCTGATCACGCGGCAGGCCTCACGGCCCAACAGACGTCCCTCTCTTGCCCGCCCCGAACCCTCGGGCTTGACAGAGAGGAGCCACGATGCGCACCCGCTCGGCGCACATATCGCGTTGGATGTACTCGAACCGTCGGGACACGCCGACGGTTCCGGCCGCGTGGGGGTCAGCCGATCTCGCTGCCGTCGGGGCGGTAGGTGTGGAACTCGCCGAGCGCGTCGCGGTGCACGGTGTAGCCGTGGTTCTTGGCCTGGTTGTGGCGTCGACATCGCGGGTTGCCGTTGCCGGGGTCGGTCGTTCCACCCTTGGCATAGTCGAGGGTGTGATCGATCTGTGTTCGTTTGGTGCGGACCCGGCAACCCGGGTGCGTACATCGTGGGAACAGTGACCGAACCGCGTCACGCGCGGCGCCTTCGAACAACCGGCGTTTGCGACCCCATTGGATCGGGACCCGCTCGTCGTTGAGGATCACGAACCGGATGTACCCGTCGATCATCAACTGGAACACCGTCAGCGGATCGATCGGGTCACCGTGCTCGGTGTGACAC
>CAZOIX010001065.1:0-447 GCA_964579685.1 uncultured Mycobacterium sp. | reverse complement strand
GGTCTGCTTCGTGGACGGGTTGTGGATCGGCGAACGGGTCACGATTCCGCTCGGGCAACAGTTCGGCTTCGACCAAGATGTCGGTGAACGTGTCGTGGTCGACGTGGACGTTCACGACCGGCTCAGGCGCCTTGGACCCGGGCGGGGCGGAGACACCGTCGTGGAGTGCCCGGGTGACGGCATCGGCACGCCGCTGCGCCGGAGTGCGTGGCATCAGGTGTGGCGCTGCGTCGTCGCCGTATCGGTCGACGGTGGCTTCCCAGTCGGCGAGCCATTCGGCTTCGAGGTAGCGGTCGAGGATCTCCCGATTCGCGAGCGCGTCGACCGGACCCCACTGCACGGCGAGTTCGCCGTCGTTGTCGCCGGCGGTCCAATGTGCGTTGCGGGCATCGTCGGCGGTCTCGGTGCGTTCGCGGGCCGCCTTGGCGTCATTGCGCTGTTCCCAGG
>CAZOIX010001064.1:0-1819 GCA_964579685.1 uncultured Mycobacterium sp. | reverse complement strand
GGCCACCGCTGCGACACGACTGGCCAGGGGGTGCACCGCGGCGCAGGCGAGCGCATACGGGCCGCCGCCGGACAGGCCCGCCACGCCGAGCCGGTCGGCGCCGAGTGCGTCGGCGACGTGCGCGACATCCGTCGCCCAGTCGGCCACGGAGTCGTAGGGATGCGGATCGGACAGGCCGGTGCCGGGTCGGCCCACCGCCACCACGCGCAGGCCCATCTTCTCGGCGGCGCGACGCCCGAGCAGCGGAAACTGGCGTCGCCCGCCCGGCGTGCCGTGAAACCACAGCACCGGGTCTCCCGCCGGGTCACCGAACTCGGCGAACCCGAGCCGGCGCCCCGAGGGCAGATAGAAGCGACCCTCGGCCCGCGGCTTTTCGACCCGCGGGACGCGGTAGGGGTGTCGCATCAGGTTGGGCATCGTCATCGTCCCCGCAACGCGGATCGTAGCCCCGCTTGTCGCCTACGGGGTGCCGACCCGCACGTTCCGCTTCGCATAGATCTCGGCGAGGAACTGCTCGACGGCGACGGCCGCGTGCGCGGCACGGACCGAGCCGAAGATGTCGAACGCGTGCTGGGTGAACGGCAGTTCGGCGTAGACGACCGGCGCCGTGCTGACATCCCGCAGCCCGGCGACGAAGGCGCGCGCCTGCTCGACGGGAACCAGCGAGTCGTTGCGGCCGTGCAGGACGAAGAACGGCGGCGCATCCGCGGACACGTGGTTCACCGGCGACGCGTCGACATACACCGTCGGGTTGCGCGAGTGCGGCTCTTTGATGACCATCTGCTCGAGCAGCTCGGGCATCGTCGGATGCATGGCGTCGTCGAAGCGGGTGAAGTCATAGACGCCGTAGAACGGGACCGCGGCCTGCACTGCGGTGTCGGCGTCCTCGAACCCCGGCTGGAACCGCGGATCGTTGGGCGTCAGCGCGGCCAGCGACGACAGATGGCCACCGGCCGAGCCGCCGGTGACGGCGACGAACTCGGGGTCGCCGCCGTACTCGGCGATGTGCGTCTTGAGCCAGGCCAGGGCCCGCTTGACGTCGACGATGTGGTCGGGCCACGTGTTGCGCGGGCTGTGCCGGTAGTTGATCGCCACACAGATCCAGCCCAGCTCGGCGAGGTGACTCATCAACGGATGCGCCTGGCCGCGCTTGTTGCCGGTGGTCCACGCGCCGCCGGGGATCTGGAACAGCACCGGGGCCTTGGCGTCTGGATCGAGATCGGGTCGCCGCCAGATGTCCAGCCGGTTGGCGCCGCCGTATTCGCCGTAGCTGATGTCGGCGTCGTGGGCGTAGTCGCGGTAGATCCGCAGCATCCGGAGGGGCCCCGGCGTCTTGGCGGTGCCGCCACCGGCAGGCACGCGCCACAAGCCTGTCGAGTCGGTGCGGCGGCGGGGCCCCAGTCCGTCGTCCAGCGCGGCGGTCAGCGGGGCAGCGGCCTGGTGGCCCGCGCGGCTGAAGTTCAGCAGACCCAGTGCGGACACCCCGGCCACCAGCCACGCGATCACGCGCACCGGGCGGGCGAGACGACGTGCGGTCAGCATCAGCCCGGCCAGCTGGCTCACGAGTGTCTGCACCGGGAATTCGGTCACCACGAGGCCGAACGCCCACGAGAACATCGACGGGTACCCGCTGCGCGCGAGCGGCCGGTAGCCGTTGAGCGTTGACGCCGCGGTCACGGCTGCGACACCGAGCGCCGCGACTTGCCTTGCGATGTAGACGGTTCGACCCTTGCGAATTGGGACACCATCCGAGGTGGTGCTGTCTGGGCACCGGCCATTCGTGCACCGGCGCACCGGTGCGCGCGTGCTCGACGTATCG
>CAZOIX010001063.1:0-1821 GCA_964579685.1 uncultured Mycobacterium sp. | reverse complement strand
CTGCACTACGACCAACTCTGGCTGATGGCGGTCGACACCGGCGACGGACTGACCGACGCCGAGGTGCGAGCCATCGTCCGGTTCCGTGAGACCGGCCGGGGCGTGCTGACCGCCCGCGATCACCAGGATCTGGGTAGCTGCCTGACCGGCCTCGGCTCGTTGGGTGCGGTCAACCATTTTCACGAGAGGAATCCCGATCCGGCCAGGATGCGCGACGACCGGGACACCCCGGCGATCTCATGGCCCAACTACCACTCCGGCGCCAACGGCGACTATCAGCCCGTGTTCGCCGAAGAACCGGTCCACGAGTTGCTGTTCTCAGATCGCACCTCGAGCGGCCGGATCGAGTGGTTCCCTGCTCACCCACATGAGGGCGCGGTGTCAGCCTGCGTGCCCTTCGCATCCGTGCTCGCGCAGGGCCGCAGCACCGCGTCCGGCCGACATTTCAGCCTCGCCGTCATCCTGGACGGCGAGTCGGCGAGCGACGGTAGGCCGATGGGCCGTGCACTGGCCGCGTCGACGTTTCACCACTTCGCGGACTACAACTGGGATCTCGACTGCGGCGCACCGACTTTCGTCACCGAACCCGAGGGCACACAGATCAAGGCCGATCCATCGCGGCTGGCGGCGTTCAAGGACTACATCCGCAACATCGCGATCTGGTTGCACCCCACAAGCTATCGTGCTGCAGATGCGACGTCTGGCGTTGGTTCTCGGCTCAATGCTCATCCTGACGATATTCGTGCAGGGATGCAGTAGCGAAGACCAGGCACCAGCACCCGCGGCAGGCTCCGGCGACGCTGCTTTCCGCAATCTCGCCACAGAGATTCTCGAGTTCACCTATAAGCAGGACCCGTCGTTCGCGACGACCCTCGGCATCCACAAATACGACAACCTGATCGCAGACAATTCCGCCGCGGCCGTGACGGCCGACAGCCACGCCACCAAGTCGTTTTTGACCCGACTCGATGACATCGATGCCGAATCACTTTCGCTTGAGGCGCAACTCGACCTCGAACAGACAAAGCACACGCTGGATGGACGGCTGTTGCGCAACGAGGTCATCCGCCCCTGGGCCAAGGACCCCGACAGCTACAGCAGCGGTATCGCCAACGACGCCTTCGTGATGATCTCGCGCACGTTCGCGCCGCCCGAGCAACGGCTGCAATCCCTGACCGCACGCCTGAAGCTGATGCCGAACGCACTTGCGGAGGCCCGCGACAACCTGGACAACCCACCCCGGATCTACACCGAGATCGCGATCGAGCAGATCGACGGCAACCGCGACTTCTTCGCCAAGGACGTGCCCGCGGCCTTCGCCGACGTGAAGGACCCAGCGCTGCTCGCCGAGTTCACGGCGGCCAACGCCGCGGTCATCGCCGCGCTCGATGACTACAAGGTGTGGCTGGAGAACGACCTGCTCCCGCGGTCTAACGGGTCCTTCGCGTTCGGCGCCGACACCTATCGGAAGGTGCTGGCCGCCGACGAGATGGTCACCACCGCGCTTCCCGATCTGCTCGCCATCGCCGAACAAGACCTGGCCCGCAACAAGCAATTGTTCACCGAGGCGGCAGGAAAGATCGATCCGACCAAACCGCCGGCCGACGTGCTGTCCGAGGTTCAAAACGACTACCCGCCGGCAACCGAGCTGCTGGCGGTCACCCAGGCCAACCTCGACAGCCTCTCGCAGTTCGTGCGGGACAAGCAGATCATCGATCTACCACCCGCTCCGCCGGCCCGGGTGGTGGAGACGCCGCCGTTCATGCGCGCGACGACGTCGGCGTCGATGGACACTCCCGGACCGTTCGAGAAGGTGGCGAC
>CAZOIX010001062.1:0-1821 GCA_964579685.1 uncultured Mycobacterium sp. | reverse complement strand
CTTCGGGCGATGGCGACGCTGCAGTCTCGCCTGCTGGATCTCGTCGCCGGCCTTCCGACCCTGCGCGCGCTGCGGCGCGTGGGGGGCTCGGCGAGCCGGATCGCGGAATTGGGCTCCGCTCATCGGCGGTACGCGATGGCGACGCTGCGCATCGCCTTCCTGTCGTCCCTCGTGCTGGAATTGCTGGCCACTCTCGGGGTCGCGCTGGTCGCGGTGAGTGTGGGCCTGCGGCTGGTCTACGGCGACATGACGCTGACTGCGGGGCTCACGGCGTTGCTCCTGGCCCCCGAGGTGTTCTGGCCGCTGCGCCGTGTCGGTGCGGCGTTCCACGCCGCGCAGGACGGAAAGACCGCCGCCGACAACGCCTTCGGGCTGATCGATGCGGCGGCGGAGGCACCCGGCGGAACGCGCATGGTCACGGCGGGGGCTGCCACGATCGAGATCACGGCATTCGACGCAGTCGCCGAACCTGGCCACGTGACGGTGGTCGCGGGTCCCAACGGCGCCGGAAAGACCACCCTGCTGCAGGCGGTGCTCGGCCTCGACGCGCCGGAATCCGGGCGAATACGCGTCAACGGCGTGGACACCTCCGATCTCGAGCTGCCCGCGTGGTGGGCACAGGTCGCGTGGCTGCCCCATCGCCCCACCGTGATCCCCGGAACAGTACGGCAGAATCTGGAATTCTTCGGCGCCCTCGAAGATGTCGAATATGCCTGCCGCATGGCGTGTTTCGACGACGTACTCGCCGAGCTGCCCGACGGGCTCGACACGATGCTGGGCAACGACGGTGTGGGTCTGTCCCTGGGCCAGCGTCAGCGCCTCGGCTTGGCGCGGGTGCTTGGATCGACCGCACCGGTGCTGCTCCTCGACGAACCGACGGCACACCTCGACGCCGAGACCGAACGCCGGGTACTGCAGGCCATCACCGCGTGCGCAGCGGCCGGTGCGACGGTGATCGTCGTCGGCCACCGTGCGCCCGTGCTCGGTATCGGCGACCGCGTCGTGCAGGTGGGGAGCCTCGTAGATGTGTGAGTTGCTGCGCCCTCGCCTGTCCCGGCTGCTGCTTGCCATCCTGTTCGGGGTGCTGTCACTGGGCAGCGCGCTCGCCCTGGCGGGTGTCGCGGCGTGGTTGATCACCAGGGCGTGGGAGATGCCGCCAGTGCTGGACCTCACGGTCGCGGTCGTGGCGGTGCGCGCGTTGGGCATCTCACGAGGGGTGCTGGGGTACTGCGAACGGCTGGCGTCCCACGACACCGCGCTGGGGGCTGCCGCCGACATTCGTGAGCGGTTGTATCGACGGCTCGCGACGGGTCCGGCCGACGCTGTGCTGCGCCGACACACCGGTGAGCTGGTCAGCGATGTCGGTGCATCGGTCGACGAGCTGTCCGAGGTGCTTGTGCGCGCGGTGGTGCCGATTTCGGTGGCCGCAATCCTCGGGTCGGGCGCCGTCATCGCCATCGCGATCATCTCGCCCGTGGCGGCCGTGGTGCTCGCACTGTGCCTGCTGATCGCCGGTGTCGCCGCGCCTGCTCTGGCCGCCCGTGCCGCAATGGCCGCCGAACACCTTGCCGCACTGCACCGTTCACAGCGTGACACCGCGGCGATGATCGCGCTGGAGCACGCGCCCGAACTCCGCGTCAGCGACCGTCTCGACGAGGTGCTCGCCGATGCCGACAGGCAGCAGCGCGATTGGGGCACCGCCATCGACCGCGCAGCCGCACCGGCGGCGCTGGCGACGGCGGCTCCGATCGCGGCGATCGGTGCCAGTGTGCTGGGTGCGCTCGTGTGCGGTATCGCCGCCGCACCGGCTTTGGCGCCGAC
>CAZOIX010001061.1:0-1825 GCA_964579685.1 uncultured Mycobacterium sp. | reverse complement strand
TTCCTGGGCCGGCTGGCCCTGATCCGCATCTACAACGGCCGGCTGCGCAAGGGACAGCAGGTGGCGTGGATGCGTGAGGTGGACGGTGTCCCCGTCGTCACCGCAGCGAAGATCACCGAATTGCTGGTCACCGAGGGGGTGGATCGCACCCCGACCGACGAGGCGATCGCCGGGGACATCGTCGCGGTCGCCGGGCTGCCCGAGATCATGATCGGCGACACGCTCGCCGACACCGAACATGCCCATGCCCTGCCGCGCATCACCGTCGACGAGCCGGCGATCTCGGTGACCGTCGGCACCAACACCTCGCCGTTGGCGGGCAAGGTGTCAGGGCACAAGCTGACGGCCCGCATGGTCCGCAATCGGCTGGACTCCGAGCTGGTCGGCAACGTCTCCATCCGCGTGGTGGACATCGGTCGGCCGGACGCATGGGAAGTGCAGGGCCGGGGTGAGCTGGCGCTGGCCGTCCTGGTCGAGCAGATGCGCAGGGAAGGTTTCGAGCTGACGGTCGGCAAGCCGCAGGTGGTCACGCGGACCATCGACGGCAAGCTGCACGAGCCGTTCGAGGCGATGACGATCGACTGCCCCGATGAGTTCGTCGGGGCCATCACCCAGCTGATGGCCGGACGCAAGGGCCGCATGGAGGAGATGACCAATCACGCGGCCGGCTGGGTCCGGATGGACTTCATCGTGCCGAGCCGCGGGCTGATCGGATTCCGCACGGATTTCCTGACACTGACCCGCGGCACCGGCATCGCCAACGCCGTGTTCGACGGCTATCGCCCGTGGGCGGGGGAGATCCGCGCGCGGCACACCGGCTCGCTGGTGTCGGACCGGTCCGGATCGATCACGCCGTTCGCGTTGATCCAACTCGCCGATCGCGGGCAGTTCTTCGTCGAACCGGGCGATGACACCTACGAGGGCCAGGTGGTCGGCATCAACCCGCGCGCGGAGGATCTCGACATCAACGTCACCCGCGAGAAGAAGCTGACGAACATGCGCAGCTCGACCGCCGATGTCATCGAGACGCTCGCCCGGCCGCTCGACCTGGACCTGGAACAGGCCATGGAGTTCTGTGCCGCCGACGAGTGCGTCGAGGTCACTCCCGAGGTGGTGCGGGTGCGCAAAGTCGAGCTGAACGCCACCCAGCGGGCACGCACGAAGGCCCGCGCCAAGGCCCGCGACAGCGGTTGACACCTCCTGGCCGGCGACAGCGCGTTACCCGAGGCCGCTGCGCGGGGGCCGATACCCTGAACAGCGTGCCGATTCCAGTCCGCGTCATTGCCGCGCTATCCGCGCTGATGACGTTGATATCGGGGTGCACCGTCAGCCCCCCGCCGGCACCGCAGAGCACCGACACGTCGGAGACCATGGCCCCGCCGCCGCCCAGAGCGACGCAGATCATCATGGCCATCGATTGGATCGGCCCGGGTTTCAACCCGCACCTTCTCGCGGATCAGTCGCCGGTCAACGCCGCGATCAGCGCACTGGTGCTGCCCAGTTCGTTCCGGCCGGTGCCCGACCCGAACACCTCGACCGGATCGCGGTGGGAGCTGGACACCACGCTGCTGGAGTCGGCCGAAGTGACCAGTCAGGATCCGTTCACCGTCACCTACAAGATCCGGCCCGAGGCGTCGTGGACCGACAACGCCCCCATCGGCGCCGATGACTTCTGGTATCTCTGGCAGCAGATGGTGAGCCAGCCCGGCGTCGTCGACCCCGCCGGCTACGACCTCATCACCGGCGTGCAGTCGCTGGAGGGCGGCAAGGTCGCCGTGGTGACCTTCTCGCAGCCGTATCCCGCATGGCGCGAGCTGTTCAACGA
>CAZOIX010001060.1:0-1825 GCA_964579685.1 uncultured Mycobacterium sp. | reverse complement strand
GGCCATTCCATTTCTGACGCTGGGTGTGATCATCAGCGGATTGGTCGCCGCGTTCGTGTCCGCCGAGCGCCTCGCCCGGTGGTTGCCCCGCAGACCCGCCGCCGCGATCCTGACCGCGGGTGTCGGCGGTATGGCACTCCCAGGCTGTGAGTGCGGTTCGGTTCCGATTGCGCGCCGGCTATTCGGTGAAGGTGCCGTCGGCGCGGCCGCCTTGACCTTCATGCTTGCCGCACCGGCCATCAACCCGGTCGTATTGGCGGCGACGGCCGTCGCCTTTCCCGGTCAGCCGTTGATGGTGGTTGCCCGGTGCGTCGCATCGTTGCTGACCGCGCTCATCATGGGTGCCCTATGGGCGCGGTTCGGCCGCGGGGTCTGGATCAGCCGCACGCTGCCGGCGCTGTACGACGGCACAGGGTCGCGATGGACGGCCTTCACCGAGGCGGCGCGGCACGACTTCCTCCAAGCTGCTTCGTATCTGGTGGTCGGCGCGGCCGCTGCGGCGGTTCTCCACATCGTCGTACCGCAGTGGATGTTTGAGCATCTCGCCGGACAGATGATTCTCGGAGTTCTCACGATGGCCTTGCTCGCAGTGATTCTGTCGCTGTGCTCGGAGGCCGATGCCTTCGTGGCCGCGAGCCTGAACATGCTGCCGCTCATTCCGCGGCTGGTTTTCCTGGTCGTCGGCCCTGCGGTGGATCTCAAGCTGTTCGCGATGCAAGCGGGACTGTTCGGTCGCGCGTTCGCAGTACGGTTCGCCCCAACGACCTTCGTGGTCGCGACGGCGGTCGCGACATGCGTCGGTCTGATTTTTCTGGGTGCACCGTGACAAGGGAGACCGAGAACGCCGTACTGCTGTTGGTCGGCATCTGCACCGCGATCATCACCATCACCGGCTCGTACATGCGGTATGTCAAGCCTTCACTATTGCCGTGGCTGGCGGTGTCGGCGGCACTGCTCATCGCGCTCGCGCTGGTGTCGATTACGCGAGATGTCCGAAGGGGATCTGCCTACGATCCGCACGGCGACGGCCACTCTCACCGCTCGGGCGTCGTCTGGCTGCTCGTCGTACCCATCGTCCTGCTCGGGTACATCGTGCCGCCGGCAATCACGCCTCGGGCCGCTGCTCCGTCCGTCGCCGAGGTGTCCACCGAGGTGCTGCGGCGACCGTTCCCGCCCCTGCCAGACGAGCGCGCTCCCATTCTGGCGTTGCCCGAAATATTAGTTCGCATCGCACGCGATTCAGCGAACACTCTGGATGGGCGGCGGGTTACCGTCACCGGCTTCACCATGAAAGAGGACGGGCGCACCGACCTGGCGCGCGTGGTGATCATCTGTTGCGCCGCCGACGCGACGCTCGCCCGGATCCGGCTGAGCGGGCCGGCCGCGCCACAGATCGCGAGCTACCCAGATAACACGTGGGTGTCCATCGAGGGTGAAGTTCCTGCTGGACAGCGCATTTCGAGCGTTCGGGACATCCCGACCATCGACGTCTTCAGCGAGTCACGCATCGATCCGCCGGCCAACCCGTACGCCTACTGAACCTCGGGGTCACTGCCCGGGCGCGAGCCCACAGTCGCCGCACTTGGATCCATCGGCTACGCGGTAGTACAAGCAGCAGCTCCGTCGGCGAAACGCCAGGTTGTACTTCACTGTCCCGGTTCCGGTCAGACGCCGTGTCTCGAGCAACGTACGCGCAAGCCTGGTGGCGCTGCCGCGGAGGTCCGGCTGCAGCGCGTACAACCCCCGCGTCGCAGCGACCAACGACGAGGCGATGTTGCCGTAGAGTAGGCCGGGCGCGATCTTGACTGGCAATGCCTCGGCCAGT
>CAZOIX010001059.1:0-1829 GCA_964579685.1 uncultured Mycobacterium sp. | reverse complement strand
GAGGTTGAGCGGTTACGGGCACGCGAAACCCAACTCCGGGCACTGGCGAACTATTGGACAAGTAACGACCCCGCTGATCCGCGTCTGCCTCAAGGCCTAAGGCAAGGCGGACGCACTCTCCTCGCTGTTCTTGATGGGGAGGGCGGGTTGTGAGCAACGAACAGTTCACGCGCCAGTACGCGATAAGGCTTCCCAACGGCGAACTACTGAAGACACCCCAGGAACCATCCTGGATGGCAGCCTTCCTACCCAACGCCACCGCGCGCGAAGCAAAAGCCATCATCTTCGACACCCAAACCGAAGCAATCGAAATGGCGGCGTCGATACAACAGCAGTGCGCCCGGTATGGCATCACGCTGGCCGTCACGATAGAGCAGCGAATCTGTTCGCCCTTCTCGGTCACAGATCCTGCACAGGCCTTCGCGGATGAAGTTGAGCGGTGGGCGTATGGACAGGGGGAGTCGTCGTGACGAATACGAATCTGACTCCGAACTGTGCACCTCAACATGGGGCTCTGCGGCACCGCCTACTTCGGAACCCTGCACCACATAACCCCCGTCCACTACACCGGGCAAGGGCACACCGACCTGGTGAAAGTGGCATTCACCTACGGCCTCTCACTCGCACTCACCCGCGAAACAGCCGTCGCGTTGCACACCCAACTCCCCGACGCCATACACCGCCTACCCCAACCACCCGACTACTCGGGCATCGCATACCTCGGAGAACACCCATGAGGCGTGAAGGAAAATGCCGCAGAACAACATGCGGCCGCCGCATCGAACGATCAGGACTCTGCGCCCAGCACTACCGCGCATCCAACAACCGCGGCTACATCGACGCAACACCCGTCCGCCAACACATCACCGCACTCAACAACGCAGGAATGTCATACCGCGACATCGCCCTCGACGCAGCCATGACAGCCACCGGCATCTTCTACATCGTCAACAGCGGACGGACCGTACAAAAAGCAACCGCCGACCGGATACTCCGCATCCCCATCGGCGGCGACGGACTAGTCCCCTGCATCGGCACCAGACGCCGAATCCAAGCACTCGCAGCACTCGGATGGCCACAAAAGACTCTGGCAGCCCGCATCGGCGAAAGGGAGAAGCACGTCAGCCAGTTCATGCGCAGGGAACGCATCACCGCAGACAAAGCCCGCCGAGTGAAAGCTGTGTTCGCCGAACTGTGCATGACCGAAGGGCCGTCAGATCAGTGCAGGAAACGGGCTCGGGCGCTGGGATGGTTTCCGCCGTTGGCGTGGGACGACATCGACAACCCTGACGAAAACCCTGATCTCACCGAACAACCCGCCACCTTCATGGACCGCTACCTCGAAATGCGCGACACCCTCCAACTCACAGACCCGCAAATCGCCGCGCGCATGGGAATCCAACTCCAATCCCTCCACGTCAACCTCCGACGCCACGACAGGAGACCAGCATGAAAGACAGCCGCGCCACCCGAATCAACACACTTCTCGCCGAGGCGCACACCCTCGCCACCACCATGTACCACGAAAAACCCGCTGACCTCAATGACGTCAAAGACCTGTCCCGGCTGGTGCGTTACCTCAACTGGTGCACCACCACAACAGACAGGCTGGTCTCAAGGTGAGTGTCATCGGCATCATCGAAAACCTGTTGAACAACGAACCCTGGACTGACGGGGCGCTATGCACACAGGTCGACCGGGACATATTTTTTCCCGAGCATGGCGAATCGTCCAAGCCGGCGCGTCGGATCTGCCAACGCTGCGAAGTCCGAGAGGAATGCCTGAATTGCGCCCTCACGCATGGTGAGAAGACCGGTGTGTGGGGTGGG
>CAZOIX010001058.1:0-1829 GCA_964579685.1 uncultured Mycobacterium sp. | reverse complement strand
CTGGGCCGCGCCGGCGTGCCGGTGGCATCCGAGGTGGAGTTGGTCCTGGGCGACGGCGCCACCGCGACATACCGCGTCGACGAACTGCTTCCGGTGTACCTGAGCAGGCGCACCAGCCTGCAACACCTGCTCGACGACCACCTCGCACGCGGTAGGGCCGTCGCATGGGAGGACGAGGACGTGCGGGCATGCTTCCGCTGTCCGGAATGCGACATTCAAGTCCGCGCCCATGACGACCTGTTGCTGGTCGCCAACATGAGAGTGAGTCAGCGGGCCCGCCTGATCGACGCGGGTATCACCACCGTCGCCGACCTCGCCGAACACACCGGGCCGGTGCCCGAACTGGCGGGACGCACCGTTGCCGCGCTGCAGGCGCAGGCGCGGCTGCAACTCACACCCAGGGTGGACGGCAAGCCCGCCTACGAGGTCGTCGACGCGCAGCCGTTGATGGTGTTGCCGGACGCGACGAAGGGCGACCTCTTCTTCGACTTCGAAGGTGACCCGCTCTGGACCGCCGACGGTCGGGAATGGGGGCTGGAATACCTTTGGGGCGTCCTCACTGCAACCGACGAGTTTCATCCGTTCTGGGCGCACGACCGCGCCAGTGAACGCAAGGCGTTGATCGACTTTCTGGCCATGGTCCGCAAGCGACTGAAGCGCTACCCGGGCATGCACATCTACCACTACGCGGCCTACGAGAAGAGTGCGCTGCTCCGACTGGCCGGTCGCTACGGTGTCGGCGAGAACGACGTCGACGACCTGCTGCGCAACGGCATCTTGGTCGACCTCTATCCGTTGGTGCGCAAGAGCATTCGGGTCGGTACCGAGAACTACAGCATCAAATCTCTTGAACCGCTCTACATGGGTAACGAACTGCGCAGCGGCGAGGTCACCACCGCGGCCGATTCCATCACGCAGTACGCACGATACTGCGCGCTGCGCGACGAGGGGCGGCCCGACGAGGCGGCGGCTGTACTCAAGGAGATCGAGGACTACAACGTCTACGACTGCCGGTCGACGCGCCGCCTGCGCGACTGGATGATGGCGCGCGCCATCGAGGCCGGTGTCCCGCCGCGCGGTCCGCAGCCCGTACGCCAGGACGGCGAAGGCACAGCGATCGAGCTCGGCGACGATCGGGAACGCACACTGGCCAAGTTCGCCGGTGACGGCGTGCAACCGCGTACCGCCGAGCAGACCGCCGTGGCGATGGTCGCCGCCGCCCGCGGCTATCACCGCCGCGAGGACAAGCCGTTCTGGTGGAGACACATCGACCGGGACAACAATCCCGTCGACCAGTGGTCGGACAACAGTGACGTCTTCATCGCCGATCAGACCGTCATCGAGAACGACTGGCACCAACCGCCGAAGGCGCGCAAGCCGCAACGCCACGTGCGACTGATCGGCACTCTCGCCAACGGCGGGCTGGCCAGCGGCATGTACGCGCTGTACGACCCGCCGGCACCCGCCGGCCTGGCCGACGATCCCGACCGCCGCGGCTTCGGGAGCGTTACCGTGCTCGGGTACGACGACCCCGAGGTGCCCACCGAAGTCGTGGTCTGCGAGAGGCCGCCCAAGGGTGGCGACACGTTCGACGCGGTGCCGTTCGCGCTGACGCCGGGACCGCCTCTACCCACCAAACCATTGCAGGAGTCGATCGAGCAGACCGCGCTGGCGGTGGCCGCCGGTCTGCCGAACCTGCCACCCGACGCCGTCACCGACATCCTGCTGCGGCGGGCTCCGCGCACGATCAGCGGAGCCGACCTGCCACGCAGCGACGTGATCGCCGACGATATCGCCGCCGCGCTGCAGGATCTCGATTCGTCCTACCT
>CAZOIX010001057.1:0-1830 GCA_964579685.1 uncultured Mycobacterium sp. | reverse complement strand
TTGCGCTTCTCCAGGAACGCCTTCGGACCCTCTTTGGAGTCCTCCGACAGGAATACCGGAATCCCGTTCGCCGTGTCCGGCTTGAAGGCGTCGTTCTCGTGCATGGCCTCGGTCTCGCGAATGGTCTTCAGGATCGCCTGCACCGCCAGTGGACCGTTGTTGTTGATCACCTCGGCGATCTCCAGCGCCTTCTCCAGCGCCGAACCGTCCGGCACCACGTAGCCGATCAGCCCGATCTCCTTGGCCTCGGCCGCGGTCAGGTGGCGGCCGGTCAGCAGGATGTCGCAGGCGATCGTGTAGGGGATCTGTCGGACGAGCCGTACCGCTGAGCCGCCCATCGGATACAGGCTCCACTTGGCCTCCGAGACGCCGAACTTCGCGCTCTCACCCGCGACCCTGATGTCGGTGCCCTGCAGGATCTCGGTGCCGCCGGCGATGGCCGGGCCCTCGACCGCGGCGATCAGCGGTTTGGTCAGACGCCGGCCCTTGAGCAGGCCGTCGATGCGCGTCGGGTCGAAGCCGCCCTTGAAGCTGTCGCCCGGCGATTGCTGGTCGGCTTTCTTGAGGTCCATCCCCGAGCAGAAGTACCCGCCGGCGCCGGTCAGGATGCAGGTGCGGATCTCCGGGTCGTTGTCGACTCGGTCCCAGGCCTCGACCATGATCGAGAGCATCTCGGTGGAAAGTGCGTTGCGCTTCTCCGGCCGGTTCAAGGTCACGATCAAGGTGTGTCCGCGCTGCTCAATGAGGGCGTCGGGGCCGTTTTCTTCGTCGCTCACAGGGGTCCGCCTTCCAGCGTCGATGCCACAGACTTGTCTGGAAATGTAACACGT
Source organism: uncultured Mycobacterium sp. (assembly GCA_964579685.1). Classification (GTDB taxonomy): domain Bacteria; phylum Actinomycetota; class Actinomycetes; order Mycobacteriales; family Mycobacteriaceae; genus Mycobacterium. The sequence continues at coordinate 1,000 of CAZOIX010001057.1, read as the reverse complement.
TCTAGTTTAGGTCTCGTGGCCCTGAACATCGCTGATCTTGCCGAGCACGCCATCGACGCCGTGCCAGACCGCGTCGCCCTCATCTCGGGTGACGAACAACTCACCTACGCCCAGTTGGAGGACAAGGCGAATCGCCTGGCGCACTACCTCCTCGACCAAGGGGTGCGCAAGGACGACAAGGTCGGGTTGTACTGCCGGAATCGGATCGAGATCGTCATCGCGATGCTGGGCATCGTCAAGGCGGGCGCCATCCTGGTCAATGTCAACTTCCGCTACGTCGAGGGGGAGTTGAAGTACTTGTTCGAGAACTCGGACATGGTCGCGCTGGTGCACGAGCGCCGGTACGCCGACCGCGTGGCCAATGTGCTGCCCGAGACGCCCAACGTGAAGACCATCCTGTCTGTCGAAGACGGTAGCGACGACGACTATCAGCGCTACGGCGGCGTCGAGTTCTATTCCGCACTCGAGCAGGGTTCGCCCGAACGCGATTTCGGCGAGCGCAGTGCCGACGACATCTACCTGCTCTATACCGGCGGCACCACCGGATTCCCCAAGGGCGTGATGTGGCGCCACGAGGACATCTACCGGGTGCTGTTCGGCGGCACCGATTTCGCGACAGGCGAGTTCGTCTCCGGCGAGTACGACCTGGCCAAGGCCGCGGCGGAGAATCCCCCGATGATCCGCTACCCGATCCCGCCGATGATCCACGGCGCCACCCAGTCGGCCACGTGGATGTCGGTCTTCTCCGGTCAAACAACGGTGCTGGCACCGGAATTCGACGCCGACGAGGTATGGGCGACCATCGAGAAGTACAAGGTGAACCTGCTGTTCTTCACCGGCGATGCGATGGCCCGTCCGCTGCTCGACGCGCTGACCAAGCTGCACGACAGCGGCAAAGAGCCCGACCTGTCCAGCTTGTTCCTGTTGGACAGCACCGCCGCGTTGTTCTCGACGAGCATCAAGTAGAAGTTCCTCGAACTGCTGCCCAACCGGGTGATCA
>CAZOIX010001056.1:0-1830 GCA_964579685.1 uncultured Mycobacterium sp. | reverse complement strand
ATGCGGATGTCGGTGGTGCGGTCGAGCAGACGCTCGATCCCCACCCGGGTTTCGGCACGCGCCAGCGGAGCACCGGGACAACTGTGGATGCCCCGGCCGAACGCCAGGTGTTGGCGGGCGTTCTTACGCTCGGGATCGAACGTGTCGGGATTCTCGAACCGGCGCGGGTCGCGATTGGCGGCCCCATTGATCACCATGAGTGTGCAGCCGGCGCCGACGGGCTGATCACCGACGGTCGTCGGCACCCTCGACAACCGGAAGTCGCCCTTGACCGGACTCTCGATCCGCAGGCACTCCTCGATGAAGTTCGGCAATAGGCTGCGATCCGCACGCAGCTGGGCCTGGATCTCGGGCTGATCCCCCATCACCTTCAGCGCGGTCGACAGCAGCCGCACGGTCGTTTCCTGTCCAGCCGAGAAGACGTTGGTCGCCACTCGCACGACGTCGCCGACCTCGGGCATCGTTCCGTCCGGGAACGTCGCCGTCGCCAACCCCGTCAGGACGTCATCGCGCGGTTGGGCGCGCCGGTCCTCGACGTAGGTGGCGAAGACCTCGTAGAGGTATTCCAGCGGTGTCTTGGTCAGCGTCTTGTCGGCATTGCCGAGGCCGCCGCCATGTGTCCCGCGCGCGAGCCGCTCGAGAAGTTCGGGCCGGTCTTCGTCGGGCACCCCGAGGAGATCGGCGATCACCCGCAGGGTGAACGGGCCGGCGAACCCGGAGATGAATTCGCCCTCGCCGGAGGCGAGGAAGTCGTCGAGGATGTCGTCGGCGAGCTGCCACATCGCGTCCTCGTTCTCCTTGAGGCGCTTCGGTGTGATCAGCCGCATCAACAGGGCGCGGTGATTGGTGTGTGTCGGTGGGTCCAACGTCGGGAGCTGATCGCTGAACGGGATCTCGTCGCGATGGTCGATGATCGTCTGCGTGACGTCGTCACCCACCAGCGGCACGGGGAATCCCGGGAACGGACCCGTCACCGAGATGCAGGACGAGAAGGTCTCCGCGTCGTTGTAGACGTCGACGGCCTCCTGCCAGCCGGTCACCATCGTCACCCCGTAATGGTCCTCGCGGCTGACTGGGCACTTGTTGCGCAGTGCCTCGTAGAACGGGAACGGGTCATCCGTCAGACGACTGTCCCGGAAGAAATCAACCGAGGTGAGGTCCTCCGCCATGCGCTACTCCGTTTCACTGATCTCTGGCCACGAGAACGTGATTCTCATATGTGGGTATTAGATTTCCATAGTCGCACGGTCGGCGTCAACGAGGGCGCTGTGCAGTTGCACAGCGCATCGGCGCCGCTACCGGATCGGCTCATCGCCCAGCACCGTCGTTCGCAGCATTTCCCGAGGTGAATCGGGGTCATACGGTGCGGCACGGTGCAGCACACCGTTGTTGTCCCAGATGACGGTGTCCCCGACCGACCAGGAGTGGCTGTAGACCTTCTCCGCCGTGGTGGCCCGGTCGAGCAGGTCGGCCAGCAGGGCACGGCCCTCATCGAGGTCCATCCCGACGATGTAGTCCGCCGATGCGCCGATCACCAGCGATCGGCGACCGCTGCGATGCGTCCACACCAGCGGATGTTCGTGAGTCGGCCTCGCTCGCCACCTCGCCACCAGCTCCGGTGACGGATCGGGGTTGATCCGCCGCTGCGACGCTTCCAGGGAATGCACCACCCGCAGGTCACCGAAGCGCCGCTGCTCGTCGTCGCTGAATGCCTCGTAGGCGGCATAGGAGTTCGCGAACTCCGTCTCACCGCCGCGTTCGGCGACCTGCTTGGCGGACAACACGGTCGCCTTCTGGACCTACCTGATCCTTTTCGTCGCGCGCATCTCG
>CAZOIX010001055.1:0-1833 GCA_964579685.1 uncultured Mycobacterium sp. | reverse complement strand
CCCGACACATAGGCCGTCGCCAGGAAGACCACCAGGGACGACGTCACCCCGAGCAGGCTCGTCGACACGGCAGCGGCCATCAGCCCGACGATGAGCAGCTTGCGCCGTCCGATCCGGTCGGACAGATAGCCGCTCGGGATGACCACCGAGACGTTGCCGATGGCGAACGTCGCAAGCGCCAGGCCGGCGATGCCGGTGCTGCGGCCGAGCCCGTCGACCACGAAGAGCGGTACCAACGCGATCCGCAGTCCGAACGCCGCCCAGCCGGTCGCGAAATTCGACAACAACGCCGCACGGTAGGCGCGCAGGCGCAACACCTCGCGCAGCGAAACCGCAGGCTCCGCGGCTTCCTCCGGTGCCGCCCCCGTGTTGCCACCGCGCAGGCTGAAGAACACCACCGCGGCCGCGACGAGCAGCGCCACCCCGTAGATGGCGAACGGCGCCGACAGGCCCAGCCCCGCGGTGAGGCTGCCGAGCACCGGTCCGCCCACCGATCCGACGAGAAACCCCGACGAGAAAAGACCCGCCACCCGCCCCCGCGCGTCGGGAGGAGAGATCCGGATCATCAAGGCCAGCGATGACACCGAGAACATCGCCGAGCCCAGCCCGCCCAGGGACCGAAACAGCAGCAGCTGCCAGTAGGACTGCGCGAACGCGCACACGGCGGTCGACACGGCGACGATCAGCAGCCCGTTGATGTAGACCCGACGCTCGCCCAGCCGCGACACCAGCCATCCCGCAGGGGGCGCCGCCGCCAATCGCATCACGGCAAAGGCGGTGATGACGAACGTCGCCGCGCTGATGCTGACGCCGAAGTGTCGCGCGTACTGCGGCAGCACCGGCGAGACGACGCCGTAGCCCAGCGCCACGACGACGTTCGCGCCGACCAGCAGCCAGACCTCACGCGGGAGCTTCGGCTTGTCATCCTGGTCGGAACGGTCTGCCGAACAGTCGGCCTCCGCGTCAGAGCTCACGCAATGACTTTATTCACGACTTCCTTGGCCGCTTCCTGCACCTCGGCTAGATGCTCCGGCCCGCGGAACGACTCGGCGTAGATCTTGGACACGTCTTCGGTGCCCGACGGGCGCGCCGCAAACCACGCATTCTCCGTCGTCACCTTCAACCCACCCAGCGCAGCACCGTTGCCCGGCGCGGCGGTCAGCTTCGCGGTGATCGCCTCCCCCGCCAGCTCGGTGGCTGTCACCTGTTCGGCCGACAGCTTGGCCAGCCGCGCCTTCTGCTCGCGGTTGGCAGGGGCGTCGATACGGGCATATGTTGGCGCACCGTACTTTTCGGCGAGTTCGTGGTACCGCTGCGACGGCGTGGAGCCCGTCTTGGCGAGGATTTCCGACGCCAGCAACGCCAGGATGATGCCGTCCTTGTCGGTGGTCCACACCGATCCGTCGCGGCGCAGGAAAGACGCGCCGGCGCTCTCCTCCCCACCGAAACCGATGGTGCCGCTGAGCAATCCGTCGACGAACCATTTGAAGCCCACCGGCACCTCGACCAGTTTGCGGCCCCGCCCGGCGACCACCCGGTCGAGGATCGACGAACTGACCGCGGTCTTTCCGACCGCGGTGGATGCGGGCCAGTCGGGCCGGTTCGCATAGAGGTAATCGATCGCCACCGCCAGATAGTGGTTGGGGTTGAGCAGACCACCGTCGGGCGTCACGATGCCGTGCCGGTCGGAGTCCGCGTCATTGCCGGTGGCGATCTGATAGCTCTCCCGGTTGGCGATCAGGGACGCCATCGCGTTGGGTGAACTGCAGTCCATCCGGATCTTGCCGTCGGTGTCGAGCGTCAGGAACCGCCAGGTCGCGTCGACGTATGGGT
>CAZOIX010001054.1:0-1833 GCA_964579685.1 uncultured Mycobacterium sp. | reverse complement strand
GGCTGGCGTTGACGTCCGGTCCGTGCACGGTGACTCCGTGCCTGCGGGCATCGGCCACCAGCGACTGCGGCGAGTAGAAGCCCATCGGCTGCGCCCGCAGCAGCGCGGCGCAGAACGCCGCGGGATGGTGCAACTTGAACCACGACGAGTAGAACACCAGCGACGCAAATGACAGCGAATGGCTCTCCGGAAAGCCGAAATTGGCGAACGCCTCCAGTTTCTCGTAGATCCGGTCGGCGACCTCTCCTGTGATGCCGTGCCGTGCACGCATGCCGTCGTAGAACCTGCCCCGCAGCCGCCGCATGCGCTCGGTAGAGCGTTTGGATCCCATGGCGCGGCGCAACTGGTCGGCCTCGGCGGCGGAGAAGCCCGCGCAGTCCACCGCAAGCTGCATGAGTTGTTCCTGAAACAGGGGTACGCCCAATGTCTTTCGCAGGGCAGCTTCCATCGAGGGATGGTCATAGCTGACACGCTCTTCCCCGTTGCGTCGTTTGATGTACGGATGCACCGATCCACCCTGGATCGGACCGGGGCGGATCAACGCGACCTCGACCACCAGGTCGTAGAACACCCGCGGTTTCAGCCGGGGCAGAGTCGCCATCTGCGCACGGGACTCCACCTGGAACACCCCGACGGAGTCGGCCTTCTGCAGCATCTCGTACACGGCGGGCTCGGAAAGGTCCAGCTTGGCCAGATCGACCTCGAGTCCCTTGTGCTCGCGCACCAGATCGATGACGTAGTGCAACGCCGAAAGCATGCCGAGCCCCAGCATGTCGAACTTCACCAAACCGATTGCCGCGCAGTCGTCTTTGTCCCACTGCAACACGCTGCGGTTCTCCATCCGCGCCCATTCCACCGGGCAGACGTCGGCGATGGGGCGGTCGCAGATCACCATGCCACCGGAATGGATGCCCATGTGCCGGGGCAGGTTGGAGATCTGCAGCGCCAGATCGATCACCGATTCCGGAACGTCGGAGACATGGGCCGACTCGGCGAGGTTGCCCCACTGGCCGATCTGCTTGCTCCAGGCGTCCTGCTGGCCTTGGGAGAACCCCAGCGCGCGAGCCATGTCGCGCACCGCGCTGCGGCCCCGGTAGGTGATGACGTTGGCCACCTGCGCGGCGTAGTCCCGCCCGTAGCGGTTGTAGACGTACTGGATCGCATCCTCGCGCAGATCCGATTCGATGTCGATGTCGATGTCGGGCGGTCCGTCACGTGCCGGTGACAGGAACCGCTCGAACAGGAGCTCATTGGCGATCGGGTCGACGTTGGTGACCCCGAGCGCATAACAGACGGCCGAATTGGCCGCCGACCCCCTGCCCTGGGCCAGGATGTTGTTCTCTTTGCAGAATCGGGTGATGTCGTGTACGACCAGGAAATAGCCCGGAAATGTCAGCTGTTCAATGACTTTCAGCTCGTGCTCGATCTGGGAGTACGCGCGCGGTGCGCGCTCGACGGGGCCGTACCGGTCACGCGCACCTTCCATGACCAGATACCGCAGCCAGCTGTCTTCGGTGTGGCCGTCCGGGACATCGAAGGGCGGCAGCCGCGGGGCGATCAGGGCCAGTTCGAATGCGCACTGCTCGCCGAGGTCGGCCGCCGCCGCCACGACTTCGGGGTGGTGCGCGAAGAGCTGCGCCATCTCCGCACCGGACCGTAGATGTGAACCCCCCAGCGGGGCAAGGTAACCGGCAGCCTCGTCCATTGAGTGTCGAGCCCGGATCGCACCCATCGCCATGGCCAGCCTGCCGCGGGACGGCTCGGCGAAGTGAGCACCGGTGGTGGCGACGACGCCGACACCGAATCTGGGCGCCAGTGCGGCCAGGGCATCAT
>CAZOIX010001053.1:0-1834 GCA_964579685.1 uncultured Mycobacterium sp. | reverse complement strand
CTTCGGCGCCGGACAGCGGCATGCCCGAAATAATCACGACATGCTTGTCGTCCCGCTCAGCCGTCAGCCGGTAGGCGCCGACACCATCGAGATCGACACTCACCGTTCGACCGACCGGTACTCGTGCCAGTTGAGCCGCTGCGGTCGCGCTGACCGCGTGTCGATTGCCACTTGCGGTGATCACCGCGGCCTCGGTGACCGTGTCCCCGAACTTGAGGGCACCGACGGTGCCCACTGACTGGCCTGGCCCATCGAGGAAGAGCGGGCCGGGACCGGCGAATCGAACAAACGGCGGCTTGCCCATGTCGTAGAAGGTCGTGGAACGGGACTGTGTATCACGCACCTGCGCGTCGAGTTGGTTGATCAGGTACGTCCTGAGCGCAACGAGTGTGCCGGCGCTCACGGCAACGCACAGACCGACGCCGAGCGCTGCTACGGCGCCGACAAGCCGGATTCGCAGCGGCCACGTACGCGGCGCGAGCAGGCGGATGAAGCGGTTCCACCCGGCTCGACTACTGCGGTTTGATGACATATCCGACACCGCGAACAGTGTGGATCATCGGCGGACGATCCGTATCGATCTTCTTTCGCAGATACGAGATGTAGAGTTCGACCACGTTTGAGCGGCCATCGAAATCGTAATCCCATACTTGGTGCAGAATTTGGGGCTTGGTCAGTACGCGCCGCGGATTAAGCATGAGTACCCGAAGAACATCGAATTCGGTGGCAGTGAGCTGGATCTCCCCGCCTGCGCGGGTCACCTCTCGGCTGTCCTCGTCCATGACGAGGTCGCCCACCACCAGCTGATTCCCGCCGAGCACACCACGACCGGATCGTTTGACGAGCGCGCGCAGCCGCAGAATCATCTCCTCGATACTGAAAGGTTTGGTGACATAATCGTCTCCGCCTGCGGCAAGTCCTGCGATGCGGTCTTCGACGGTGTCCTTCGCGGTGAGCAACAGCACAGGTAGCTCCGGACGTATCCGATGCAGCTCCTGAAGGACGTCGAGCCCACTCATATCGGGCAGCATGACGTCGAGGACGACAACATCGGGAGCTCCAGCAGCTGCTTGGCGAATCGCGGCGGCACCGTCGCCGGCCGTCGTGACATACCAGCCTTCGTAGCGAAGCACCATCGATACGAGATCGCTGATCGCCGGTTCGTCATCTACGACCAGCACCTCGATCGGCGTCCCGTCCGGGTGGGTGATCCGATCCGAGCCTGCCAACGTCGTCGATCTATCTGCGATTTCATGCGGGTTGTGCACCCGGCGATTTTCCTGTGTCCGGTTAGCGAATCTCTGTGGAGAGCCTATGTGTCAGCTTTGAGTACACCAGTGTCGAATCGCGGAGTGGAGCTCCGCAATTCCCGTCATGCTCCAGATCTCTCTCGGGAATCTCTATCTCCTCGAATCCTGTTGCTACGTCGCGGTCGCGATCCTTCGCTCACATACGGTCGTTGCAGTATGCCCGTAAGCTTTTACCTACCAACACTATTCGTCTGATGACGCACAGCTTAAGCCCATGATCTTGCTACGAGACTCATAACTGATTTGCGCACGTAGATGCGCTGCGTGTTATTGGCGCCGTGGCAACGTTGTGTTCGATCGGCGCCCCGACTGGCGTCGATTTCCGCTCAAACGAAAGGAATTCGATGTTGTCATCACGATCGATCCGGCTCCGGCTGATGGCCGCGGCGGCTTGCGCCGGGGCCGCATTGGCCGGGCCAGTTCTCATGCCCGGCGCCGCTCTCGCCGATCCCCTTTGTATGCCAGGAGCGCCGTGTGGTCCCGGTGGGCCCGGCCCAGGTCCAGGCCCAGGTCCAGGCCCAGGT
>CAZOIX010001052.1:0-1835 GCA_964579685.1 uncultured Mycobacterium sp. | reverse complement strand
CGCGTCGACGTGCGCTGCCGCGCCACCGTCGGTGAGGTCGGCAACGCCGAGCAGGCGAACATCAACTGGGGCAAGGCCGGCCGTATGCGATGGAAGGGCAAGCGCCCGACCGTGCGTGGCGTCGTGATGAACCCGGTTGACCACCCACACGGTGGTGGCGAGGGTAAGACCTCCGGTGGCCGTCACCCGGTCAGTCCGTGGGGCCAGCCCGAAGGCCGTACCCGCAAGTCCCACAAGCCGAGCGACAAGCTCATCGTTCGTCGCCGGCGCACCGGCAAGAAGCACCGGTAGGAGTAAACGATGCCACGTAGCCTCAAGAAGGGCCCGTTCGTCGACGACCATCTGCTCAAGAAGGTCGACGTACAGAACGAGAAGAACACCAAGCAGGTCATCAAGACCTGGTCGCGTCGATCGACGATCATCCCCGACTTCATCGGGCACACCTTCGCGGTGCACGACGGCCGCAAGCACGTGCCGGTGTTCGTCACCGAGGCGATGGTCGGGCACAAGCTCGGCGAGTTCGCACCGACCCGCACGTTCAAGGGTCACATCAAGGACGACCGGAAGGCCAAGCGCCGGTGAGTACTACGACTGAATATCCATCTGCGGTCGCGAAGGCGCGCTTCGTGCGCATCTCGCCGACCAAGGCGCGCCGGGTCATCGATCTGGTCCGCGGCAAGTCGGTGACCGATGCTCTGGACATCCTGCGGTGGGCACCGCAGGCCGCCAGCGAGCCGGTCGCCAAGGTCATCGCGAGCGCTGCCGCCAATGCGCAGAACAACGAGGGTCTGGATCCGTCCACCCTCGTGGTCGCCACCGTCTACGCCGACGAGGGACCGACCGCCAAGCGCATCCGGCCGCGCGCGCAGGGCCGTGCCTTCCGGATTCGCAAACGCACCAGCCACATCACGGTGATCGTGGAGAGCAGGCCCAGCCGTGACGGCGGGCGCGACGGTGGCTCCGCTTCATCCGCCAGCGCTGCACGTTCGCGTCGCGCACAGGGCAGCAAGGCGGCCGCCGCCAAGAAGGCGCCTGCCGCCAAGGCGGCAGCTGAGACAGCCGAAACCCAAACGGTGACGGTGGAGACGGCGCCGGCCAAGAAGGCCGCCGCGAAGAAGGCTCCGGCCAAGAAAGCCGCCCCAAAGAAGACTGCAGAAGCTTCTGACGAAGCGAAGGAGGGCTCGGAGTAGTGGGCCAGAAAATCAATCCCCACGGCTTCCGGCTCGGTATCACCACCGACTGGAAGTCCCGGTGGTATGCCGACAAGCAGTACAAGGACTACGTCAAGGAAGACGTGGCGATCCGTCGACTGCTCGCCACCGGTCTGGAGCGCGCCGGCATCGCCGACGTGGAGATCGAGCGCACCCGCGACCGGGTCCGTGTCGACATTCACACCGCGCGCCCCGGCATCGTGATCGGCAGGCGTGGCACCGAGGCCGACCGGATCCGGGCCGACCTGGAGAAGCTGACCGGCAAGCAGGTTCAGCTGAACATCCTCGAGGTCAAAAACCCTGAGTCCCAGGCTCAGTTGGTGGCCCAGGGCGTTGCCGAGCAGTTGAGCAACCGCGTCGCGTTCCGTCGCGCCATGCGCAAGGCCATCCAGTCCGCGATGCGCCAGCCCAACGTCAAGGGCATCCGGGTGCAGTGCTCGGGACGCCTTGGTGGCGCTGAGATGAGCCGCTCGGAGTTCTACCGCGAGGGCCGGGTTCCGCTGCACACGCTGCGTGCCGACATCGACTACGGGCTCTACGAAGCCAAGACGACCTTTGGCCGCATCGGCGTGAAGGTCTGGATCTACAAGGGCGACATCGTCGGCGGCAAGCGTGAGCTGACCG
>CAZOIX010001051.1:0-1837 GCA_964579685.1 uncultured Mycobacterium sp. | reverse complement strand
CCATCGACTACGCCATCCTCAACCGATAGCCGTCCGTCGAATCGGGGCAAGTCCAGAGCGGACCACACTGTCGCTTCTCTATTTTCTCCGGAAGCTGGAGGACGAGACGGTAAGTGGGGACAAGTCAGAACGCATAGTAGTCATTGACGACCCCTCCAGTTCGCTCGATCGGGAGGCGCTATTCGCCACGCATCAGTGGCTTGTAGACACACTGAAGGGCTTCGGGCAGTACATCGTGCTTACCCACGACTTCGGCCTCCTGCGCCTCTTCCTGAAGTCGCTAGGAAACGCCTGGAACACCTCCCGCAGGAACATCACCAAGGGCGACACGGACGAGGCGCGTTTTCCGAAGGTGGCCTTTCTGGAGATGTATGCAGCCACAGAGGACGACAAGCGTCGAACAACGGTGGCGCCCCTGCCGCCCATGTTGGTGAAGCACACGACGGAGTACGCTTATCTGTTCTCCAAGGTCATGGATGGGGTGGCCGATGGCCTGGATCACGATCGCCTCTTTCTACTGCCGAACGCTGCCCGGCGAGTCCTCGAGGTATTCAGCAGCTATAAGGCACCCCATCTCGGCAACTTTGATCAGCGCCTTGAAGACCTCATGGGTGGGGATCTGACCAATAACCCCTTCCGAGACGTCTACGACTTCTGTAACAGGTACTCCCATGGCGAGGGGAGCGAAAGTGTGGACGTGCTGGACGGTCGGGCCATCCACGGGCAGGTGCGGCGTTGCATGGAGTTCATGAAGGCTGCTGACGGTGAGCACTTCGAGCGAATGTGTAAGGCAACCGGTGCCAACGCGTCGGTGCTTGCATGACAGATGCTTATTGCAGGTGTCGCGAATCGTGGGCTTCGTCCGAAGGGCGCGGCATATAGACCGCCTGCCCCCGCCACGATCGTTCAGAACTGGGGAGGGACTATTGCGGGTTGGCCGCTCAACGAGGTCCGCTACTTCGGGCTCCCGCTTTCCCCGTTCCCGCGACGACGATACGGACTGGTTCGTCCGCGCCGTCCGGTCCAGGGGCAGTAGCACCCTCACCTGCGACACCCGCCGCGCCGAGATCGACGCCGCCTGCGGGCAGCTCGCCGCGGCGGAGTAGTTCTCGAGCTCCTTCTCCAGCGAGCCTCGTGCGCCGAAGACGGATGTCCTTGGTCGCTTGTATGTTCGATACATGGACGGGAACGGCAACGCTGTAGTGCTCGAGGGGCTGACGTCCCTGGCGTGTGAGCGGGCGCGTGCCGAGGCTGCCGAGCTGGCCGCGATGCTGCGGTTCCGTGACGCGGAGCTGGTCCGCACGGCCGCGATCGAGTCCCCGATGGTGCGGCTGGTGGAGCGCTCGGCGATCGCGTTGGAGATCGGCCAGGCCACCGGCCTGTCCGAGGGGCAGGTCACCGCCCGGTTGGCGGCGGCGGATCGGCTGCGTGAACGCGCCCCGCACACGTGGCTGGCGTTCGGTCGCGGGACCATCGACTGGGCGCGGGTGCGGGAGGTCGCCTCCACGATGCTGGTCCTGGTGCACGAGACCTCCCACCGCCGCCTCGACGAGACCGTCGTCGCCTACGCCGCCTCCCACACCGTCGCCGAGCTGCGGGCCTGGTTGAAGCGGTTCGTCGCGCGGATCGAGGCCGAGCAGGCTGCCGCCCGCGCCGAGGCCGCCCGCCGCGAGCGGACCGTGACCATCACCCACGTCGACGACTCCATGGCCTGGGTCAACGCGTTCATCCCGTCCCACCAGGCCGCCGCGATCGGCGCCCGCCTCGCCCGCACCCCCAAGCCCGAGGGCGACCAGCGCACCCGCAGCCAGCGACGTGCCGACGCGTTCGTCGACCT
>CAZOIX010001050.1:0-1842 GCA_964579685.1 uncultured Mycobacterium sp. | reverse complement strand
ATGTATGCCGCGGCGATGCCCGTTGCTGCCAGGGCGATGGCACCGACCCGTCCACCCGGTCTGCTGTTCAGCCAGGTGGCGACGGCCACCAGGGCGCCCGCCAGTGCCACGCCGCCGGCCACTCGTATCTCCGGTCGCAGCAGGCCGGCCTGGGCGGCCAGCACGAGCAACAGCACGACGCCGATCAACGTGACCGCCACACCCGCGACGGCGAGCAGCTTGCCGATCCAGCCCTCGTCGCGCGGCGGCCTGTGCACGACCGGGGTCACCGGCGGCGTCGCGTACTGCGGCGGGTAGGGCACCGGCTGTGGCGCTGGCGCTCGCTGTGGCGCGGGCGCTGGCTGGGGCGGCGGCTGCGGCTGCGGCTGTTCGGACAGCATGCGGTCCAAGGTGGCCAAGTCCGCCGAAACCCTCGCCATGTACTGCGATATCGCCCAAAAATCGGCGGACACCCGGGCGATGACGGCGCGATGCGGTTCGGTCATGGATGACATCGTGGCAGGCGGGCCACCCGTTTCGGATGAGTAGGACTACTCGTCCAGGCCGTGTTCGATCGCGTATCGGGCCAATTCCACCCGGTTCGCGACCTGCAACTTGCGAAACGTCGCCTGCACGTGGTTCTCGACGGTGCGGTGACTCAACGACAGCCTGGTGGCGATCTGCTTCGCCGTCAGCCCCTTCGCGACATGACGCAGGATCTCGGTCTCGCGCTCGGTCAGGCTCGGCGTCGCAGTCCCGGCCGCGCCCTTCGCTCCGGATTGCGCGATGCGTCGGTATTCGCCGAGCACCAGGCCGGCGAGTCCCGGGGTGAAGACCGCGCGGCCGTCCGCGGTGGCCCGCACCGCGTCGCCGAGCTCCTGCTTCGACGCACTCTTCACGAGATAGCCTGTCGCACCGGCTTTTACCGCTTCCAAGACGTCATCGCGCTCGTCGGACGCCGAGAGCACCAGGATTCGTGAGGACGGCGAGACCGCAAGCACCTCCGTCGTCGCCAGCGCCCCGTCACCGTCGCCGAGCCGCATGTCCATCACCACGACGTCCGGGTGGACCACCTCGGCGCGGCGACGTGCAGCCGCCACACCGTCGGCGGTGGCGACGACAGTGAATCCGGCTTCGGCCAGGTCGCGGGCCACCGCATCGCGCCAGATCGGATGGTCGTCGACCACCATCACCGTCGGGGTACCGTCAGCTCCCATTCCGTCCCACATCCCGGCGCGGTGGTGAGCTTCGCGCTCCCGCCGAGCCAATCCATCCGTCCGACAATCGATTTAGCCACACCGACGCGGCCTTCACCCACGGCCTCCGCCAACCGGCCTTCGGCGATTCCGACACCGTCATCGCGGATACTCACCGTGACCGAGTCGCCCAAATCCTCGAGCAAGACGTAGGCATGGGCATCGGGGCCGGCGTGCGCGGTGACGTTGTCCAATGCGTTCACGGCCGCGGCGTACACCTCGGCCGCCGTACCCGTGTCCAGCAGCACCGGGTCGGCGGGCACGCTCACCGATACCAGGTCCGATGCCCGCTTCCGTAACAGAGCGCCGACATCGGCGGTCTCCCCTGTCGGTGTCTCGCTGTCGGCCGAGCTGACCAGGCGTCGCAGGGCGCGTTCCTGCTCCCCCGCCAGGTCGGCCAGTTCAGCTGCTTCCCCGCCGATTTCGCGACCTCGCCGCGACACCAGCGCCAGCACCTGGATGGCGCCGTCGTGCACCTGGCGCGACAACCGTTCCCGCTCCTGGTGCGAGGCGGCCAGGCGCGCAGCCTGTTCCAGTTCGGCGTGAGCGCGCCGGGCCGTCTGCGCGGCCATGCCGACCGCGAGGCCGACGGCGAGTTCGATGACGA
>CAZOIX010001049.1:0-1844 GCA_964579685.1 uncultured Mycobacterium sp. | reverse complement strand
ATAGTCGGTCGTCATGTCGCGTCCCCTTCTTCCCCCGAATACGTGCGCAAGGTCGTCAGAACGGCCTGCATTCTCTTGTCGTGGTCCGCACCGGCCGGTGCACCGGCCAGGCCCTCAGCGCCGGGGCCATGCGAGGCCGCAGTCTCGATCTCGGCGAAGATATCCTTCTGGTCGGCGAAGAACTGGTGCAGCGCGTCGACGAGACGGTCGGTGACATCGTCGGCCTGGACCGTCTTCAGCTGAACCATGAAGTCCTCGGTCTCGCTCGCGATCAACTGCCGGAACTGCTTGGCGAAGGTTGCGTAGCCCCGCAGGCGCTTCCACCAGGACACCCACCAGCCATCGTTGAAGTCAAGCGCGATGGTCTGGCCAAGCATGACCGGCGCCGGAATCCTCGGCTTGTCGGGCATGGCCAGCTGTATGCCCTCGACGGCCGAGCCGAACGCCTGAGAGTAGAGCCGCGCGACATCGTAGACCGCGGTCTCGTAATGCTTGGTCGCGGCGGCCTGGGCGCGTCCGCCGAATACCGAATAGGCCGAACGAAGCAGAACCCTCAGGCCGGTCGGGTCGTATTTCCACCCGATCTTCGGGCCCTCGTGCTCCAGATGCGCGATGAGCGACTGCGTCGCCCTGTCGATGAACTGCGCGTGCGAGCGGTCGACCCGGGTCTGATATTCCGCCACCGTCTCCTGCAGGCTTTGCCGCAGCGCCGCGACGTGCCGCCGTTCAAGCGCGTCAAGCGCCGTGCGCGCCTCCTTCGGATCGAGCGTCGACTTGCTCTCGCCAGTGACCCGCACACGGCCTGCCGCTTCCTGGCTCGTTGCGATGTTGATGGCGGGGCCGGCGATCTTTTTCAGGAACGGCGTGCCGATATCCGACACGATCCTCTTCGACAAAGCACGGTAGAGCGCCGGAACACCGGAAAGCTCCCAGACCATCGCGCGCGGTTCGCTCTCGCTCGTCATCGCGTTGAGCGACGCTTCGGCCCAGTTGAACAGCGACTTCGCGCTCGACTTCGCCATCTTGTTGATGTCGCTCGACAGGACCACGCCGGCCCAGTAGGCGCTGCCGAAAACGATTTCGACGTCTTCCGGCCCCTCGAGCTTGCGCAGCGTCGTGCGGATGCTCTCTTCGATCTCGGGCACCTGCTGGGCCGGGTTCGACAACTCGTCGATCCGGTTGACGAAGATGACGATGCTGCGCGACTCGAGGTTCGAGATAAGCCGTATCAGCCCCATGTCGACGGACGTGAGCGCCTGGCTGGCCGACAGGACCACCACGCAGAGCCGGCTGTCGCGAACCGCCTGCACGGTGATCTGTTCGCGCATCATGAAGGTATCGTTGACCCCGGGCGTGTCGCGCAGGCACAGGCTGCAGGGCACCATCGTGCTGTTGAGGCTGAGATCGGCCGAGCGCAGGATGTCCGCGAACCGGCCTTGTTCCGCGGTGGCCTTCCCGGCGTCTTCGTCAAAATACTCGTCGCCGAGGCAGATGTATTTCTCGAGCAGGTTCTTGTCGAAATAGCCGTAGTCGTGTTCCTGGCCGATGAGCAGTTCGAACTTCCGCCCCAACCGCTGTCTCGCCTTTTCACGCACCATCTCGATCTGTTCGGCGATCTTCTTGATCTCGCTCTCGGCACCGGTGCGGCTGGCCAACTCGCCGATGCGGCCGCCCTTGTTGAGCAGCCGGTCCCATTCCTGTTCCGTCATGAACCGGAAGCACGCGCCGTTTTCCGAACGCTCGCGGCCCGGCTTGAGGTGCAGCGACGTGACAACCGACGTCCACGGGTTGACGTCACAGGGCAGCAGATCGGGCCACCCGGCCATGGCGCGGGCTCTGATACA
>CAZOIX010001048.1:0-1847 GCA_964579685.1 uncultured Mycobacterium sp. | reverse complement strand
CATCTTCACCGAATACACCGATGATCTCGGACACCCCGCCCCGGCGACGGGTGATCTGACCCCCTGGGCCGAGCGCGGGGTGATGCTGCTGAACAGGGTGCTCACCGTGGCCCCCGGCACTCCGGCGTCACACCGGGGCAAGGGCTGGGAGGCGGTGACCGAGTGTGCGATCCGGGCCCTGGTCGCGCGGTCACAACCGCTGGTTGCGGTGCTGTGGGGCCGCGACGCGTCGACCTTGAAGCCGATGCTCGACGGCAGCGATTGCGCGGCGATCGAATCCCCTCATCCGTCGCCGCTGTCGGCGTCGCGCGGCTTCTTCGGCTCGCGGCCGTTCAGCCGCGCCAACGAACTCCTCGAGAAGATGGGCACCGACCCGATCGACTGGCGCCTTCCCTAGCGCGACTGTGCGGATTTCTGCGCCGCGACGGCGTGTCGCGTCGCTGACCGCACAGTCGGCGACCGCAGGGCTATCCGACGCCCGGGATGGGCGGAGGGGACGGAATCGGCGGCGGCGAAGGAATCGCCGGCGGGGATGGGATATCGGGCACCGGAACCTCGACCGTCCCGTCGTTGTCGCCCGTCGGCGGCGGGGCCGCAGGAGGCGGCGTCGTCGCCGGCGGCACCGTCGTCACCACGGTGCTGGTCTCGACGGTGCTGGTCTCCACCGAGGTGGTCTCGGAGGTCGTGGAGCTGGTCGTTGTCTCCTCGTCGGCCGAGTCGCTGCCGCACGCCGTCAACAGCGAAGCGACCACAATCCCGCAGGCGAGAGCGAACAGGGCCGAGAGAGGTGCATCACGTGAAGTCATGGATCCACGGCTACCCGTGTCCGTTCCGGCTCAATCGTCGGCGCTTCGGCCGCGCGAAACTGTTACCAAATGTGCGATCAGGGCCTGGTCACGCGACAGCCACCCTTGTAGCGGTGATGCGCCTTTCGTGAGAGTCTCCGACCTCAGGGGACGGGCGACGTTGTCACCTCGGGCGCCTCGATGTCGGGCATGTCGGGTGACGGGACGTCGACCGATGGCACGTTGACATCCGGCATATCCGGTGACGAGATGTCGGGCGAGGGAACCTCGATAGTGGGCTGGTCCCCGGTCGGCTCGCTTGTCTGAGTGGTCTGCGTGGACTCTGTCGTCGTCGTGTCCGCATCCGTGGCGCTGTCGTCGCCGCACGCCGTCAAGAACCATCCGGAGGCAAGGGCTCCGGTGAGTGTGATCAGAGCGCGGCGAGCGTTACGGTTCGTACTGGCGGCGTCAATCATTGATGACCATTCCCATCTGGTCGGGCTTGGTGCCCGACCTCGTGGGTAGCGGTACCCGACGAGTTAGTCGATAAACGGCCGCCGCTGGTCGATCCTCGCCGTGCGGGCCTCGGCGGATAAACCGTCAGCGCGTCAGCCGCGCGAGACCTTCCCGGCCTTGATGCACGATGTGCACACGTTGACGCGCTTCTTGTTGCCACCGGGATGGGTCACGGCGCGCACGGTCTGGATGTTGGGATCCCACCGACGGCTGGTCCGGCGATGGGAGTGCGACACCGACTTACCGAAGCCGGGGCCCTTCCCGCAGATATCGCACACGGCAGCCATATGTAGAACTCCTCGAATCAGTACTTGGGGGCCTGGGTTTCCGCCACGGCCGGCGGCGGGTCGACCCGACAACCTGACCAGGATACCGGCCGCCCCGGGGATCGCCAAAATGGTCTCCACAGGCGCGAACGTTCCGGTGGGGCTGTCAGCCGCAGTGGCTAGGCTTGCGCGCACGGCGTCGGCACCTCGAGCCAGCGGGTGCGGCCACAGCGGCTGGAGGTGGGCATGTCGGATCGGCGGCTCGACGCCTCCGCATTGC
>CAZOIX010001047.1:0-1847 GCA_964579685.1 uncultured Mycobacterium sp. | reverse complement strand
GGCGGGATGAGCGATCACATCCGCTCCGGAGCGGAGACACCGAGGATACCCAGGCCGTTCGCGATGACTTGGCGCGTCGCGGCGCAGAGTGCCAGCCGCGCGGAATGCAGGTCGTTGGGCGCTTCGTCACCTTGCGGCAGCACCCGGCACGAGTCGTAGAAGCGGTGATAGTCGCCTGCGAGGTCTTCGAGATAGCGCGAAATCCGGTGTGGTTCACGAAGCGCCGCCGCGGTTTCCAGCACACGCGGGAACTCGCCGATGTTGCGGATCAGCACGCCCTCCTTGTCGTGCGTCAGAAGATCGAGGTGCTCGACGCTTGCGATGATGCCCAGCTCGGCCGCGTTTCGGGCTAGTGCGGAAAGCCGCGCATGCGCGTATTGCACGTAGTAGACCGGATTCTCGTTGGATGCCGATGACCACAAAGCCAGATCGATATCGATCGGAGTGTCCACCGAGGAGCGGATCAGCGAGTATCTGGCCGCGTCGACCCCGATGGCCTCGACGAGGTCGTCAAGCGTGATCACCGTGCCGGCACGCTTGCTCATCCGTACCGGCGCTCCGTCGCGGACCAGATTGACCATCTGCCCGATCAGTACCTCGACCGTCGCAGGATCCTCGCCCAGGGAGGCCGCGATGGCCTTGAGTCGCGCGATATAGCCGTGGTGGTCGGCGCCGAGCATATAGATGCACAGATCGAATCCGCGATCGCGCTTGTCGAGGTAGTACGCGATGTCGGCGGCGACGTAGGCCGGCGCACCGTCGCTCTTGATCACGACACGGTCCTTGTCGTCGCCGAAGTCGGTGGTACGCAACCAGACCGCGCCATCGTTTTCGTAGACCTTGCCGGCGTCGCGCAACTTGGCGATGGCCTGCCCGACCCGGCCGGAGGTGTGCATCGAGTCTTCGTGGGTGAAGACGTCGAAGTCGGTGCCGAACTCGTGCAGCGAGGCCTTGATATGCGCGAACATCAGGTCGACACCGATGGCCCGGAACGTCTCCCGCATCTCGGCATCGGGCAGGCTCAGCGCGTCGGGTTCCTTCGCAATCACCTGGGCGGCAATGTCTTTGATGTAGTCGCCGGCATAACCGTCTTCGGGCGTCGGCTCGTCTTTCGCCGCCGCGATCAACGAGTTGGTGAAGCGATCGATCTGGGCTCCGTGATCATTGAAGTAGTACTCACGAACGACATACGCGCCCTGCGTCGACAGCAGGCGACCCAACGCGTCGCCGACGGCGGCCCACCGGGTGCCGCCGATGTGGATGGGGCCGGTCGGATTCGCCGAGACGAACTCCAGATTGATGTTCTGGGACTTCAGCGCGTCCGAGTGCCCGAAATCGGCGCCCGCTTCGATGACGTTGGTGACGATCACGCCCTGGGCGGAGGCATCGATGCGCAGATTGACGAAACCGGGACCCGCGACCTCGGCGGCGGCGATACCGTCGGCCGCAGCCACCGCGTCGGCGAGCCATCCGGCCAGCTCGCGCGGGTTGGCGCCGACCTTCTTGCCCAGCTGGAGGGCCAGATTGGTGGCGTAGTCGCCGTGGTCGGGGTTACGCGGGCGCTCGACAGTGACCGAGGCGGGTAGGGCGGAGGTATCGAGGCCGTGCTCCACGAGCACCGCTGCGGCGGTGGTCTTGAGCAGCTCTGCCAGGTCGGCGGGGGTCACGAGGGTCCATCCTATGGTCTGGCATGGTCAGGCCCCGAATCCGTTTCCGCTCACTTCGATGCGTTAGGCTGTGCGGGCCCATCGGCGCAGCGTCACCCACATGCGCCCCCGTAGCTCAGGGGATAGAGCGTCTGCCTCCGGAGCAGAAGGCCGCAGGTTCGAATCCTGCCGGGGGCACCA
>CAZOIX010001046.1:0-1851 GCA_964579685.1 uncultured Mycobacterium sp. | reverse complement strand
CAGGGTGAGGCACTGGCCAACGAGTCGGTCGAGGCAGTGCAGAAAATCGTCGACGACATGCAGCCGCCGCCCGGCGTCAAGGCCTTCGTCACCGGTCCTGCGGCGCTCGCGGCAGACCAGCACATCGCCGGCGACCGCAGCATGCAGTTGATCGAGGCTGTCACGTTCACGGTGATCATCGTGATGTTGCTGCTGGTCTACCGGTCGATCGTCACCGTGCTGCTGACCCTGGTGATGGTCGTCCTTCAGCTCAGCGCGGCCCGCGGTGTGGTCGCATTCCTCGGCTACCACGAGATCATCGGCCTCTCGACGTTCGCCACCAACCTGCTGGTGACCCTCGCCATCGCCGCGGGGACGGACTACGCGATATTCCTGATCGGCCGATATCAGGAAGCACGCGCGGCCGGGGAGGACAAAGAGCAGGCGTTTTACACCATGTACGCGGGGACGGCCCACGTGGTGCTGGGCTCCGGCCTCACCATCGCCGGCGCCACCTTCTGTCTGAGCTTCACCAGGCTGCCGTACTTTCAGTCGCTCGGCGTGCCGCTGGCGATCGGTATGACCGTCGGTGTCCTGGCCGCGCTGACGCTGTCCGCCGCGATCATCACGGTGGCGAGCCGGTTCGGCAAGGTCCTCGATCCCAAACGCGCACTGCGGGTGCGCGGATGGCGAAAGGTCGGCGCTGCCGTCGTCCGGTGGCCCGGGCCCATCCTGGTGGCGACGATCGCCCTGTCCCTGATCGGACTTCTGACCCTGCCCGGGTATCGCACCAACTACAACGACCGCAACTACCTGCCTGCGGACCTGCCCGCGAACGAGGGATACGCCGCGGCCGACCGCCATTTCTCGCCCGCGCGGATGAACCCCGAGCTGCTGATGATCGAGAGCGACCACGATCTCCGCAACTCTGCCGACTTCCTCGTCATCGACAAGATCGCCAAGGCGGTGTTCCGGGTGCCCGGGATCTCGCGGGTGCAAGCCATCACCCGACCCGACGGCAAGCCGATCGAGCACACCTCGATCCCCTTCCAGATCAGCATGCAGGGCACCACCCAGCAGATGAACCAGAAGTACCTGCAGGACCGCATGGCCGACATGCTTGTCCAGGCCGATGAAATGAATACCACCATCGCGACGATGGAGAAGATGTCCGCCCTCACCAAGGAGATGGCGGCGACGACGCACTCCATGGTGACCAAGATGAAGAACATGACCGTCGATGTGGCCGAACTACGGGACAACATCGCGAACTTCGACGACTTCTTCCGGCCGATCCGCAATTACTTCTATTGGGAACCGAAGTGCTACAACATCCCGATCTGCTGGGCGTTGCGGTCCATCTTCGACACTCTCGACGGCATCGACACGATGACCAAGGACATCCAGGAACTGATCCCCGACATGGAGCGGCTCGACCAGTTGATGCCGCAGATGGTCACGCTGATGCCGCCCATGATCGAGACCATGAAGACCATGCGGAAGATGATGCTGACCATGTATGCGACCCAGAAGGGCATGCAGGATCAGATGGCCGCGATGCAGGAGAATTCGTCGGCCATGGGCGAGGCCTTCGACGCATCGATGAACGACGACTCCTTCTACCTGCCCCCCGAAGTCTTCGACAATGCCGAGTTCAAGAAGGGCATGGAGAACTTCATCTCGCCGGACGGCAAGTCGGTGCGTTTCATCGTCGCCCATGACGGCGATCCGATGACGCCGGAGGGCATCGCCAGGATCGACGCGATCAAACAGGCGGCCAAGGAAGCCATCAAGGGCACCCCGCTGGAGGGGTCGACGATCTATCTGGCCGGTACCGCCGCGGTGTTCAAGGACATGGCCGACGGCAGCAAC
>CAZOIX010001045.1:0-1856 GCA_964579685.1 uncultured Mycobacterium sp. | reverse complement strand
GCCGAGCAGCGTGGCCGTCGCGAAGTACGGATTCGCCGACGGATCGATCACCTTGACCTCGACGTTGGCACCGTGCGGATTGCTGTGGCCGCCGACGAGGAAACGTACTGCCGCTTCGCGGTTTTCAGTTCCCCAGCAGACGTATGCACCCGACCAGTGGCCGGGCTGCATTCGCAATCCGGAGAGCACCGAGCCACACAGGATGCCCTGCGCCTCGGGCAGCGCGGCCAGTAATCCGGCCACCGCGGATTCTCCCTCGGGTGTCATTCCCGCGGCGCCGGAGCCACCAGAGAACAGCGGCACCTCTTTGCGTGTCATCGAGAAGTGTTGGTGGGCACCAGATCCAACGCTGCCCGCAAAGGGCACCGGCGAAAGGCTGACCCGAAGTCCGTAGCGCCGCGCGACGCGGCCGATGATGATCCGTAGCAGCACCAGCGCGTCGGCGGCGGCCACCGGCGGCTGCGGGGACAGCGAGATCTCGAACTGATTCTTGCCGTACTCGGGGTGAAACTGGTCGATCGCCACTCCCGAGTTCGTCGCCGCCTCGGTCACGTCTGAGACGAAGCCTTCGAACTCGAGAACTCCGGCCAAGCCGTACTGTGCCCACATGTAGGAGGGGAGCTCGCTGCCGTCGGGTCCGACGAGCACGAACTCCATCTCATGACCGACCGCCGTGTCGATGCCTGCATCCGACAGGCGTTCGGACACCCTGCGCAGGGTGCCGCGACTGCAGTAGGGGTCTGGCGAACCGTCCTGATTGAAGAAAGCGCCTGGCGCCCAGCAGAACCCGTCACCGAGAACGCGCAACGCACCCAGATCGATCCTGATCCGCTGGTCTCCGACCACGCCGAGGCCGTCGCCGAACACGATGCCGGTCTGGTCGATGGCGAAGACATGGAAAACCGGGCTGGCCCCGAGTCCGGGGTCGGCGAATGCGCTCATTCGGCGCAGCGGAACGGTCTTGGCGTGGGTAAGGCCCGCCGGATTCACAACGGTGCCTATCAGTGTGGCGACACCGTCGGCCTCAAGCTGGGCGATGGCGGCTGCGGCGAGTGGTTTGGTGGCCCGCGATGTCATAGCCGCCATTGTGCGCGGTGGGCCACCGAACTACAGCGTGATCTTGCAGGTTTGGCCGATGTCCAGCGTCCGCAGCATCCGGCCCATGCCGAGCCACATCGCACATGACAGCGCGAGGTCGGTCAGGAGTTCATCGTCGAACTGCTCCTTGCAGCGCGCCCAGAAGTCCTCGTCGTCGCGCAACCCGGTGTGGTCGCCGGCGAAGCGTTCGGCGAACTCGGCGGCGACGCGCTCCTGTGCGCTGTAACCGGGCCATGTCCGCCACTCCGCCGCATGGTCATAGAGGTCTTCGTCCACGCCTGCGGCGATGCCCTCCGAGTCACGGGTGTTCTGGCACACCACACATTCGTTGTCGAGTGCGATGACCATGCGCGCCAGCTCCCGGACCCGCATCGGCAGGCGGTTCTTGTTGTAGACCGCATGGGTGAAACCGGCCATGGCGACCCCGATATCGGGCGACTTCACCACCCAGGCTGCGGCGTCGTCGTCGGCGAAGGGTCCAATTCGGCTCATGACCGCATGGTACGCCCGGCGCCATCCGATTGGAACACGTTCTAGTTTGCGATGATCGCGCTCATCGGTGGGTGTTTTGCGCGGTTTGATCCCCGTGCTCCGCGCGCATGGCAAGCTGAATCGGTGCTTCCCGCCTGCGGCTACGACGAAGAAGGACGGTGATGAGCGACTTTTCCGCGCATACGACGGAGTCCGGAGTTGTCGTCGTCGCGCCCTCTGGGCGGTTGAACATGGTGGCCGCCCCGGCCCTGCGCAAACAGCTCAAC
>CAZOIX010001044.1:0-1859 GCA_964579685.1 uncultured Mycobacterium sp. | reverse complement strand
CCACAGGGCGCTGACCATCACCCCCGCGCCCGGATTCAACCGCGACCGCGCCGCCGCCAACGCCTCGTCAGACAACGTGTCAATGGCGTAGAGATAAGCAGCCGCATCGACCGCCCCCACCTTGGGCACGTGGAGCCGCCAGTCGCCGGCGCCGTCGTCTTCGACGCACAACCGCAACGCGGCATGCCGATCGACCAAGGCCTGTATCACCAGCGCCGCGTCGGCCTCGGTCGCTCCCGCCGGCGCCTGCAGCACCAGGGTCTGGTTGAACTCGCCCACCGGGCCGTCGATCTGATGAAGCCAGCGGATGATCGGGGTGGGCGCCACTGGCCCGACGCCCTTATCGGCAACCGCAGCCTCACCGCCGATCACCCTGGCGACGGTGGCCAACCGGGCCACCGTCTGCTCGACGAAGATGTCGCGCGGCCGACAGGCCACCCCGGCTGCCCGCGCGCGCGCCACCACCTGCATCGACAGAATGCTGTCGCCGCCCAGGTCGAAGAAGGAGTCGTCGGCTCCGACCCGCTCCACGCCCAGCACCTGGGCGTAGATGCCGGCCAGGATTTCCTCGACCGCGTTGGAGGGAGCCCGGTAATCGGTACCTCGGTATTCCGGCGCGGGCAGGGCGCGGGTATCGAGCTTGCCGTTCGACGTGAGCGGCAGCTTGTCCAGCACGACGATGGCTGCCGGCACCATATACGGCGGCAACCGGTCGGCCATCGCGGTGCGTGCCTTGGCCGGGTCCACAGCCCCGGTGACATAACCCACCAGGCGCTTGTCGCCGGAGCGGTCCTCACGCGCGATCACCGCAGCCTGATTCACCCCGTCCAAACTTGCCAGTGCTGCCTGGATCTCCCCCAGCTCGATGCGATACCCACGGATCTTGACCTGCTCATCAGCGCGGCCGAGGTACTGCAGCTGTCCGTCCGCGCCCCAGCACACCAGGTCGCCGGTGCGGTACATGCGCGTTCCGGGCTCGCCGAAGGGGCAGGCCACGAAGCGCGAAGCCGTCATGCCGGGCCGGCCCAGGTAGCCGACCGCCACCGCGCCGCCGGCGACATACAGCTCGCCGACCACGCCTGCGGGCACTGGTTGCATCCACGTGTCCAGCACGAACAACGCCGCCCCGGGCACGGGCGAGCCGATCGGCACCACGCCAGAGCCTGGGGCGAACGGCGCGCTGATCGTCACGCACATCGTGGTCTCGGTCGGACCGTAGGCGTTGATCATCACCCGCCCAGCTGACGCCCACCGGTCCACCAGTTCCGGCGGGCAGGCCTCACCGACGACCACCAGCGTCATTGATTCCAGACCCTCCGGCGACAGTGTCGCCACCGCCGAGGGGGTCCGGGTCAGCACGGTGACCTGTTCTTTGACCAGCACATCGTGCAGGTCCTCGGGTGACCCCGCCACCGCGTCGGGCACCACCACCGAGCGCCCGCCGCGAAGCAGTGCACCCCAGATCTCCCACACCGAAGCGTCGAAGGCCAACGAATGACACTGCGCCCACGCGCCCGGGTTGAGAAGTCCTGCATCCAGCGACGCCACCAGGCGGGCCGCACCCTGGTGGGTGACGCCCACACCCTTGGGGGCCCCGGTCGTGCCCGAGGTGTAGATGATGTAGGCCAGATCATCGGGGGCCGGAGCGCGAAGCGCGGTGCCGGTTGCGGCGGCCTCAGCGGACTCCTCGACATCGATGATCGTCGCGGCGGACCCCTCCAGCCGCGACCGCAGCCCGGATGTGGTGAGCACCGCGACCGGTGCGGCGTCAGCGAGGATGAACTCCAACCGCGTCGCAGGGACCGACGGGTCGATCGGCAGATATGCCGCGCCGGTCTTGGTCACGGCCAGGATGGCGA
>CAZOIX010001043.1:0-1861 GCA_964579685.1 uncultured Mycobacterium sp. | reverse complement strand
CCACTGGTCCGGCCTTCTCGATGTAGTCGGTGGCGGACAGCAGTTTGGCCCGATACGCCTTGGACATCGTGGATTTCGGGTCCTGCGCCGCGGCCAGAATGTTGTCCAGTGAGCCGTGCTGCGCGAGCAGCGTCGCCGCCGTCTTCTCTCCGACGCCGGGCACACCGGGTAGTCCGTCGGAGGGATCGCCGCGCAGCAGCGCGAGTTCGGCGTAGGCCGGTCCGGCCCGATCCACGGGTACGCCGTAGGTGTCGGCGACCTCAACGGGGCCCCACTTGGTGGCCTTCGCCAGGCCGCGGCCCAGGTAGAGCACCCGGACCGGGACCGGCTCGTCGCGGACCAGCTGCAACAGGTCGCGGTCACCGCTGACCACCACCACGGGATCGCGCGACTCACGGCTGGCCAGCGCGCCCAGGATGTCGTCGGCCTCGCAATGCGGTGCACCCGCGGTCGCGATACCGAATGCGTCCAGGATCTCCATGATCATGTCGACCTGCGGTGTCAGCTCGTCGGGTACTTCCTCGACATCGGGCTCGTCACCGCCAAGCTCCTCGACCACCCGGTGGGCCTTGTACGACGGGATGAGGTCGACGCGCCACTGCGGGCGCCAGTCGTCGTCACGACACACCACGAGGCGGCCCGGGCGTTCCCGCGTGATCACCGTCGCGACGGCGTCCAGAAATCCGCGCAGCGCATTGACCGGGCGTCCGTCGGGTGCCGTGATCGATGACGGCACACCGAAGTACGAGCGGAACCACATGCTTGCGCCGTCGAGCAACACCAGGGGAGCGGACACGGTTTCACACAGTAGCGTGACGGATGACCTCGAAGGTCGCCAGCTATCGGGCTCCCGATTAGCCTGAAAACCATGGCCGACAGCAACACTGCCCGTTTCGACACAGACGTCTATGCACAACGCCTGCGAGCTGCTGCCACCGCGACGGCCGACGCGGGCCTGGCCGGCCTCGTCATCACGCCCGGTTATGACCTGCGCTACCTCGTCGGCTCGCGGGCACAGACCTTTGAACGGTTGACCGCGCTGGTGCTGCCCGCCACCGGTGAGCCGACCGTGGTGGTCCCGCGGCTGGAACTGGCCGCGCTGAAGGACTCAGTGGTGACGCAACTACCTCTGGCGGTGCGCGACTGGGTCGACGGCGACGATCCATACCGGTTGGTGGCCGACGCGCTCGGCGGGCCACCTGCGGCCGTTGCGGTCACCGACGCCATGCCGGCGCTGCATCTTCTCCCGCTGGCCGACGTGCTCGGCGTCGTCCCCGTGCTCGCCACCGATGTGCTGCGGCGGCTGCGGATGATCAAGGACGCCGCGGAGATCGACGCCCTGCGCAAGGCCGGCGCGGCGATCGATCGCGTGCACGCCCGCGTCCCCGAGTTCCTGGTGCCGGGACGGACCGAGGCCGACGTGGCCGCCGACATCGCGGCGGCCATCGTCGACGAAGGACATTCCGAGGTCGCGTTCATCATCGTCGGCTCCGGGCCGCACGGCGCCGACCCCCACCATGAATGCTCCGACCGTGAATTGCGGGCAGGCGACATCGTGGTCGTCGACATCGGCGGCCCCTACGAACCCGGGTACAACTCCGACTCCACCCGCACGTACAGCATCGGTGAGCCCGACCCCGAGGTCGCACGGCGCTACGCCGTCCTGCAACGTGCGCAGGAAGCCGCAGTAGAGGCGGTGCGGCCGGGCATCACCGCCGAGCAGGTCGACGCCGCTGCGCGCGACATACTGGCCGCCGAAGGGCTGGCCGAGGCCTTCGTGCACCGCACCGGCCACGGCATCGGCCTGTCGGTGCACGAGGAGCCCTACATCGTCGCGGGCAATGATCTGCCGCTCGAGGAG
>CAZOIX010001042.1:0-1861 GCA_964579685.1 uncultured Mycobacterium sp. | reverse complement strand
CTTCAGGTTCTCCCCGGTGAAGAAATCCTGGTGGCTCACGTCCGGTTGCAGCGCCAGGAATTTGGCGGCTCGCCCGGCCGGCTTGTCACCGGTGTCGCCGGGCTCGCGCACCGATGCCTGGGTATAGAAATAGTCGGTGTAGTCCTCGTCGACCGGCGTTTGACCCGTCACCTCGATCGTCGCGACGAGCTCCTTGGGAAACCGCACAATGCCCAGACCCAGCGAATAGTTGTCGTAGATGATGTTGGCGTCGACCGGGCCCTCCGGCGTGAGCCACGTGGACGGGCGGCCGCCACCGAAGTTCGCCGTCACCGTCGCATGGAGGTGATAGCCGTCGACGTCGAACGATGTTGTGTTGGCCGCACTATCGGCCTTGTGGACGAATTGCACGTGGTAAGGATCGGCCGCGTTCTCGATGATCATCTGCGCGTGCACCTTGACCCGGTTGAGCATCCGCGAGTGCGGATGCAGCGGGTAGTAGTCGTCCGTTTCGAGCTCGGGCAGCACCGGAGGCTGCCAGTAGGGTGCGCGGCCGTGGCGCTCATGCCACACCACGATGAAGCCGTACCACTCCTGGGTGGGATAGGACTTGATCTTCACGTTCTGCTTGCAGCCGATCTTGCTGTACGGAATCAGTGCGTTGGTGCCGTCACCCCGCCACTCCCAGCCGTGCCACGGACAGACGATGTGTTCACCGGAGACCGTGCCGCCGACGGCCATGTTCGCGCCCAGATGCAGACAGTAGGCGTCGAGCACGTTCACCTTTCCCGACTTCGTCCGGAAGATGACCAATTCCTCGCCGAAGTAGTGGGCGCGCTTCACCTCCCCCGGCGCCAGGTCGGAGGCGAAGCCGACGATGAACCAGCCGGTCGGGAAGCGGTACGTCGAGAGGCTGATGCCGCTCGGACCGAACTCGCGCTCCGACGGATCAACCCTCGAATCGTGAACCCCCTCCTTGGGAAAGGACCCTGCCGTCATGCTTTCTCCGTCCGCACACGCGATAACCGCAGGTCGTGAAACCTGCCCGTTGCCTATTTTTACTATTTTAGGCATTCTAGGTCAAGGATGGCGACGCGAGGAGAACGCATGCCCACGACGACTCCGGTCGACCTGTCGGATTCTGCGTTGTGGCAGAACGGCTTTCCCGACGAACTGTTCACCCGATGGCGCCGTGAGCTGCCCATCTTCCACCACGAGCTGACCGACGGTGTCGCGCAGACGGTGAAGCGCGACTTCTGGATGACCACCAAGCACCGACATGCGCAACGAATCCACCGTGATACCGACGCGTTCACTGCGGCCGACGGCCCCCTGATTCAGGGAATCGGGCCCATCGGGGCGTTTCCGAATGTCATCACCATGGACCCGCCGGTCCTGACAAGGCGTCGCCGGGTGATGTCGCATGCGTTCACGCCCAAAGCCATCAAGAAACTGGAGGACGGCATCCGCCGGCGTGCGGCCTCGATGATCGACGGACTTCTCGCCTCGGGGGGCGGCGACTGGATCGACGATGTTGCCGACGTGCTGCCGATGTCGGTGATCGGTGACATCGTCGGCATCCCCGACGACGACCGGCCACACATTTTCGACACCCTCGATCGCATCCTCAAAGCCAACGAACAGCAGGACCAGACGACCACCACGGAGCACGTCGAACTGTTCGGCCAGATCTTCACCTACGCATCCGAACTGACCGCCGAGAAGCGGCGTAACCCGACCGACGACATCTGGAGCACGTTGACCACGGCGGTGGTCACCGATGAGACGGGCCAGGAGCTGTCGATACCGGCCAACGAGCTCGAGATCTTCTTCTTCGTGCTCACCCTGGCGTTCGCGGCCATGCTGGTGGTGCGCACACAGG
>CAZOIX010001041.1:0-1862 GCA_964579685.1 uncultured Mycobacterium sp. | reverse complement strand
CGACGTCGAGCCGGACCCGATGATCATCGCCGCCCCCAGCCAGACGACGTCGGGACCGCCGTCCACGCTGAGCGCGTCGGCGACCTCGGCGCGGCTGCTCAGGTGCTCGGAGAGGTTGTCGTCGTCAGGCACGAACCCGCCCAGATAGACGATTCGGCGCACGCCGGCTGCTTTCGCCGCGTTCGCCACCGTGGATGCGGCCCGGTTGTCCGCTTCGCGAAAGCCCGGCTGCCCGATTCCGTGGACCAGGTAGTACACGACGTCGACGGGCCCGGCGGCGTCGAACGCGTGCCGCGCCGATTCCTGGTTGTGCGCGTCGAGGGCGACGCCGGTGACCCGGTCGTGCCAGCCGAAACCGGCCAGCCGGGCAGGGTTTCGAGTGGCGGCGACGACCTCGTGACCCTCGTCGAGCAGGGCGCTGACGAGTCGCGATCCGACATAGCCCGTGGCGCCCGTTACCAGGATTCGCAGTGTGCTCACCAGACGGCTGTACCCCTGGACGGACGAATCGGAACCTGGATCAGCAGCCGTTTGCGTCACGGTGCAGTTCGATGAGCGCCTGGTACACCTGCGCGTTGTGCCGGTTGTGCGCCACCTCCGCGTCGCTGAGATCGCGCCGCGTCTTGCCGGGCACACCGGCCACCAGGGACCGCGGCGGGACCACCGCGCCCTGCGGCACCAGCGCGCTGGCGGCGATCAACGACCCCGCGCCGATTTTGGCGCCGTTGAGGATCACCGCTCCCATTCCGATCAGACACCCGTCCTCGACCTCACAGCCGTGCAGCACGGCGTTGTGCCCGACGCTGACGTTGGCGCCGATGGTCACCGGAAACCCGGGGTCCACATGGATGGTGGCGTTGTCCTGGATGTTGGTGCCTGCACCGATCTCGATGGGCTCGGCCTCTGCGCGCAGCGTGGCGCCGTACCAGACGCTGACCCGCGCGGCGAGGGTGACCTGCCCGATCAGGCTCGCGTTGGGCGCCACCCAACTCTCGGCGTGCAGCGAGGGGGCGCGACCGCGGATGGTCAGGAGCAGCGGCTCAGGCATGCGCGCCATCGTATGCACGCGCCATGTGCCGCACGGCGGACGCCCCGGACACCGGTTTGCATTCCTCTGCACTATTGCAGTTGTCTGCATTGCTTCGTATGGTGCCTAACCATGACCACACCGCAGCCGACCCGCGCGGTCGAGGAGTTCATGGACGACCCGATCGCGTTCTTCGGCGCGTCGTTGACCCAGATGCACAGCATCGGGCGAGACGAGCTCGAGGAGTTGCAGCGCCAGGCGATGGGAATCAGGTTCGGACAGCACCGCCAGAGCATCGAGATGGTGCGCAAGCTGGCCGACAGGCTGGGCGTCGAAGAGCTCGAAGAATTCAACGACGTTGTCCCGCTGATGTTTTCGCATACGGCATTCAAGTCCTATCCGGCTGCGCTCATCGACAACAAGCGGTTCGACCTGATGACGAAGTGGCTGGACAAGCTCACCAGCCACGACCTGTCCCACGTGGTCACCGACGGCTGCGGCGGAATCGACGACTGGATCGACCGACTCGACGAGCAGACCCCACTGGAGGTGATCACGTCCAGTGGGACCACCGGCACCTTGTCGATCATTCCGAAGGACAAGCACGGCGCGCGTGAGGGCATGGAGCTGTGGAAGATCTGCCTGTTCCAGACGTTCGGCAGGGAGCCGACAGCCGCCGAGCTCAACCCCGCCGTCGACGTCATCTGGCCCAACTACGCACGGGGAAAGCTCGGCCACCTGCGCATCGCCAATATGATCAAGCGCGGATTCACCGGCGGCGATGAAAGCAAGTTCCACGCGCTGTACCCCGACGCCATCGACACCGATCTCATGT
>CAZOIX010001040.1:0-1862 GCA_964579685.1 uncultured Mycobacterium sp. | reverse complement strand
CATCAAGACCGGTGGCTTCCGGGTCGGCGCCGGGGAGATCGAGGCCGCACTTCTGGGGCACGCAGGTGTGGCAGAGGCAGCGGTGGTCGGCGTGCCGGACGACGATCTCGGCCAGCGGATCGTCGCGTTCGTCGTGGGCGACGCCGATCCGCAAGCGCTCATCGATTTTGTCGCCCAGCAGCTTTCGGTGCACAAGCGACCACGGGAGGTGCGGGTGGTCGACCGGCTGCCGCGCAACGCCATGGGCAAGGTCCTGAAGAAGGAGTTGGCGCAGTGGCACTGAAATTCGACGAGATCTGTATCGACGCCCACGATGCCACGGCCCTGGGTGGCTGGTGGTCAGAAGTGCTCGGCTGGCCGCATGACGTGGACGATGACGGTGATGTCGTGCTGCACGCGCCACCGGGCGCGGGAGTGAACTGGATATTCATCGCGGTTCCTGACGAGAAGGTGGTCAAGAACCGCATCCACCTCGATTTCCGGCCCGACGACCAGCAGGCGGAAGTGGACCGCGTCCTGGCCCTGGGTGCGCGCCGCGTCGACATCGGCCAGCGCGGCGACGAGAGTTGGGTTGTGCTGGCCGATCCGGAGGGCAACGAATTCTGCATACTCGACGCAACAGGCTGAACTCGCGCGCTCTCGCGCCGGCGCTTGCGCTCTTTTTCGCGTTCTGTGGTCCGCCCATCTCGTCGGCGCAACCGCCGACGGATGTCGTGGCACCCGACATCGGACCGGCCGCGGCCGACACCGTGGGTGGCTGGCTACCCGACGGAACGACGCTCTCGCCGTTCGACGTGTCCAATCCTGTCGTCGGGTGGCTGGACCCCGCGTTGCTCACCGCGGTCCAAAACGCGGCGAGGAAAGCCGAAGCCGAAGGTGTCGACCTCCGGATCAACTCGGGGTGGCGATCGAACGGCTTCCAGCAGAGGCTGTTCGACGATGCGGTGCGTACCTTCGGCAGCGTCGAGGCGGCTCGTCAGTTCGTCGCGTCCCCCGAAACGTCGATGCACGTACGGGGCAGGGCCGTGGACATCGCGCCCGTCGAGGCCGATAGATGGCTCATCGACAACGGGCGGCAGTTCGGCCTCTGCCAGATCTACGCAAACGAAATATGGCATTTCGAGCTGGCGGTCGACGATCAGGGCCGATGCCCGCCGTTGAAGCCGGACGCCGCGGGCTAGTTGGCGTGCAGGGCCTCATTGAGGGTGATGCCCGTGCCGTCACGCTTGACGACCTCGACGGCGCCGCTGACCGAATTGCGCCGGAACAGAAGATTGTTCGCACCCGAGAGCTCGCGAGCCTTGACCGTCTGACCGTCGGCGGTGGCCACCTTGGTTCCGGCGGTGACGTAGAGGCCGGCCTCGATCACGCAGTCGTCGCCGAGTGAGATGCCCAGCCCCGCATTGGCGCCGAGCAGGCAGCGCTCACCCACCGAAATGACCTCCGTGCCGCCACCCGACAACGTCCCCATGATCGACGCGCCGCCGCCGACGTCGGATCCGTCACCGACGACAACCCCCGCCGAAATGCGGCCCTCCACCATCGAACTGCCCAGCGTTCCCGCGTTGTAGTTGACGAAGCCCTCGTGCATCACGGTCGTACCCGGGGCCAGGTGCGCACCCAGACGAACGCGGTCGGCGTCGGCCACGCGTACCCCCGACGGCAGGACATAGTCCACCATGCGCGGGAACTTGTCGACGCCGTACACGGTCACCGGACCGCGCCTGCGCAGCCGCGCCCGCACGATCTCGAAGTCCTCGACCGCGCACGGACCGTGATTGGTCCACACCACGTTGGTCAGGACGCCGAAGAAGCCATCGGCGTTCAGTCCGCGTGGCGCCACCAGCCGGTGGGACAAGAGG
>CAZOIX010001039.1:0-1864 GCA_964579685.1 uncultured Mycobacterium sp. | reverse complement strand
CCGCCCCACCAGACGGCCGACCACCCCGCACAGGTCGGCGCCCCCGAGTCCCCGGTGCTCTCCCCAGGCGCTGTGACGGTCGACTCGGGGGCAGAAACGAACGGAGGTGAGGGGTGATGCACCTCGCTTCCCGTCACGGCCAGTTCGTCGTGATCGTCCTGCCGTTGCTCGCCCTGGTCGTCATGTGTGCCGCCGCCTGGTTGCGCCCGTCCGACCCCGACCTCCACGAACACCGAACCCTGCTGGGAGATGAATGAGATGAGGGACTACCGAATCGTCTACGACGGTTGGCACGAGTGGCGCTGTCGGGTTGTCACGCGCCGGAGCCGATACGTGGTCGAGGTCGACCGGCAGTTCGGCTCGTTCGGTTGGGAGCGGTTCACCACTCTGAGCAACTGGCACGGCCTGGGCTGGCGAACATGGGACAAGGCGGCGGGCATTGCCGCGAAGCGGATGGACAGGATCGAACGACGCTTCAAGGGCGAGTTCGTCTGATGACCTGTCCGTCGTGTGGCATCCCCGGCGCACCAGCCGACACCTGCCACCAATGCAACCGCGACGCCTGCGACGCCTTCCTGCATGACGGCGAATGCGCCCTGTGCGTCGACATCTGGCGTGAACACGACGACCAGCCACCAGTGGGGAGGGCGGCGTGACGACCATCGACGCACCATGGGTCGGCGACATGACCGACGCCGACTACTTCGCTAACCCGGCGTTCTCGCACTCCGACGCCAAGCTGCTGACGAACACCACCCCGGCGAAGTTCCGGTGGATCAAGGACAACCACCACCGCGACAACAAGCCCGAGTTCGACTTCGGGCACGCGGTCCACGAGCTCGTCCTGGGCGAAGGCGCCGGCATCGAGGTGGTCGACGCTGACAGTTGGCGCACCAACGCTGCCAAGGAAGCACGGGACGCCGCTTATGAGGCCGGTCGTGCGCCGCTGCTGCTCGCCGACTACGAGCAGGCGAAGGCGTGCGCCGCCGCGGTCACCGAGCACCCGACCGCCGCCAAGCTGCTCGCGAACCGGACCCACACCGAGCAAGCGATGTTCTGGCCGGACGGGAACCTCACGCTCAAGGCCAAGCTCGATCTCGTCGCCGGTCCGGTCGGCGTTGACCTCAAGACGACCGACGACGCATCCACCGACAAGTTCGGCCGGTCCGCTGCCAGCTACGGCTATGGAACGCAGGACCCGTGGTACCGGGAGGCGATGCGTCAGTGCCTCGGCATCGACGACCCGCTGTTCGTGTTCATCGTCGTCGAGA
This sequence comes from uncultured Mycobacterium sp., assembly GCA_964579685.1. Lineage (GTDB taxonomy): Bacteria > Actinomycetota > Actinomycetes > Mycobacteriales > Mycobacteriaceae > Mycobacterium. The sequence continues at coordinate 593 of CAZOIX010001039.1, read as the reverse complement.
AGTCGCCGCCGTACCTCGTCAACTGCATCCAGCTCGACCCGTACGACGTCGAGTTGGGCGCCCGTGCGAACCGGCTGGCGATCGAGCAGTACCGCACCTGCGTCGAGACGGGCAACTGGCCCGGACACGGCGACGGTGTCAATGAAGCATCACTCCCGCGCTGGTGGGAGATCGAGCACGAAACCAACTGACCCGGGGAGGGCACATGAGAACACTGACCGAAGCCGATCGCGATCTGATCGCCGCCGCATTGAAGTACGACGATGAACGGAACGGCCTTGCCGTACCGGGCGACACGCGCCCCGACCTCGCTGACGCAGTTCTCGCATGGCGGCAGGCCCAGTTGCCGACCATGCCCGAACGGTGGGCGCGCATCTACCTGAACTACACCGCCAATCCATCATGGAACGACGCTGCGTCAGCCTCCGAACCCGGCTCAGGTGGACACATCGCCATCGTGAAGTACGCGCCTGTCGTGTCGTCATTGCAGTTCCTTGGGGGTGCGGAATGACAACCGAACTCGAGCGCGCGTCCGCACCGGAGCGGGCGCTGCAAGAAGCAGCGGACGCCGGCAAGGTCAAGATGGGCGACCT
>CAZOIX010001038.1:0-1871 GCA_964579685.1 uncultured Mycobacterium sp. | reverse complement strand
ATGGCGGCGGCGCGACGTTCACGCCCTCGGCGATGAGCTTGTCGAGCAGCTCGGTCGGCACGTGTTCGTGGTCGAACGTCAGTGCGTCGGCACCCGCCGCGGCGCGCCGCAATGCGTCCAGGTCGTCGTGTGGGCCGATGACCACATCGGGGGTCACCTGCGCCGCCGGATCCTGCGGCGTGACGGCCAACACACGCAGCGTCTGGCCCAGCGCGATCGCGGCCTGATGAGTCATCCTGGCCAGCTGTCCGCCGCCGATCATGGCCACCACGGGGGGTGCAGTCGTATTGCGTGGCACCTGCCTATGTTGTCATGCGGTGAACCCCGCGTTTAGCGACGGTGACCTGCTCGGGTACGCGTGAGGTGGTCGTTTTCCGTACACTGCCCTGTTGTGTCCTTCACCGATGCCACGATCGCGCGACTTCCACGCCCGATCCGGCCGTACTTCGAACGGCACCACGAGCTGATCAAGTTCGCGATCGTCGGCGCCACCACCTTCGTCATCGACTCGGCGGTCTTCTTCACGCTGAAGCTCACGGTGCTGGAGCCCAAGCCTGTGACGGCGAAGATCATCGCCGGCGTCGTCGCCGTGATCGCCTCCTACATCCTCAACCGCGAATGGAGCTTCCGCGACCGCGGCGGCCGGGAACGCCACCATGAAGCGCTGATGTTCTTCGCGTTCAGCGGCGTCGGTGTGTTGCTGTCGATGGCCCCGCTGTGGTTCTCGAGCTATGTGCTGATGCTGCGCGTACCCGAGGTCAGCCTGACGGTGGAGAACATCTCCGACTTCGTCGCCGCCTACATCGTCGGCAACCTGCTGCAGATGGCCTTCCGGTTCTGGGCGTTCCGGCGCTTCGTGTTCCCCGACGAGTTCGGCCGCAATCCGGACAAGGCACTGGAGGCCACGCTCACCGACGGGGGTATCGCCGAGGCGGTCGAGGACGTCCGCGATCCGGCGTTGCACCCCCACGATGCGGAGGGCGCTGAAGGAAATGTGACGCCGCTGCGCAGGCCCACCCGGCGCGCGCGGCGGCTGGCTCAGCTCGGCGACTCCTCCGAACCCAGGGTGTCGAAGACTTCGTGATAGAGCAGCGAGTGGACTTTCTCCACTTGCGGGATGTCCATGAACTCCAAGGGATCCTGCGACGCTGATTCGATGATCAGGGTGCCGGTGCGCAACATGCGGTCGACCATCCCGTGGCGGAATTCGACGCTGTTGATCCGGGCGAGCGGGATATCGATACCCGCGCGGGTCAACAGCCCGTGGCGGAACATCACCCTACGGTCGGTGATCACGAAATGCGTTGTCCACCAGTTGAGGAACGGCCACACCGTCAGCCAGACGACGATGATCAGCCAGACGACGCCGATGACGATCATCACGACGTTGACCGCGGTGGGATCCCAGTCCGTGCTGTTGACGTAAGCGGCCCCGAATGCCGCAATCGCGGTGACCACCAACAGGATCAGGACAGGACCGATCACGCGCTTCCAATGTGGGTGGCGGTGAATTACCACGTGCTCGCCGGCGGCCAGCACTTTCTCTGGATACCCCATGGCGAAGACCCTATGGCGTGTCAGCCGTCCGCGGGCCGCAAGTGGACGATGTCACCTGCGGCGACCGTCGTCAGCCGGCCGTCGCAGTCGATCGAGAGCCTGCCCTGGTCATCGACGTCGCGAGCGACCCCGACGATCTCACGATCCCCGGGGAGAACGGCGCGCACCGGCATACCGAGGGTCAGGCTGCGGGCGCGGTAGTCGGCGACCAGTTCCGGGTCGACGCCACCGGCGCCGCGCCACGCGATGACGCGACGTCCCAACTCGCCCAGCAGCCGAACGACGAGCCCATGGCGGTCGGGCGCCTCCACCCC
>CAZOIX010001037.1:0-1872 GCA_964579685.1 uncultured Mycobacterium sp. | reverse complement strand
GCCCCAGTGTCCCTGCGGCGCGCAGCTTCTTCAGACCGCGGTAGGGGGTGAGGCCGGCGTCGGTCAGCGGTGCCCGTGAGAGTGGCGAGAGGTTGCCGCTCACCTTGATCAGCTGTTGGTAGGCGACGGGGACGTACTCCTGATAGCCGCCGTGCGGTCCGAAGCCGATCCAGTGCCCCTGGTTGCAGATGTGTTCGTTGCCGCGGTGGCACTGGCGGCAGGAGCCGTCGCCGTGCGGGCCGAACACCACCACCGGGTCGCCTTCGCAGAGCCCCGCCGCCGCGGGCACGCCCGCGCCGATCCGGTCGACCGTTCCCGCGATCTCATGTCCCGGCGTCGCCGGCAGCGCCATATCGGTACCGAAGTAGCCGTCGATGAGCTGAAAGTCCGTGCGGCACATACCCGCACCACCCACCTTGACGAGGACCTCGGCTGCGCCGATGTCGGGGATCGGTATCTCTTCGAGCCTCAACGGCTGCTTGTACGCATGCATGCGTGCGGCACGCATCGTGGCCATGGAGGGAGTGTAGCGCTCAGTCGGTGAGCGGGTCGTGCTGAATACGTTCGGCGGGAGCACCTTTGGCCAGTAGTGCCGTCTTGGTGGCCGCGACCATGTTCGGGCTGCCGCAGATCAGAATCTGCCGGTCACCCCAGCTGCCGTAGCCCGAGACGACGTCCGGGAGCAGCCCGGTCTGGCGGACGTGCAGGCCGCGCGGCGGTACCCCATCTGGGAAGTCGCCCGCCCACGGCGGGTCCGTGTTGAATTCCGACACCGGCGTCACCGACAGCCACGGGTTCTGCGAGGCGATCTGCCACAGCGTGCGCAGATCGTAGAGCTCGTAGGGGTGGCGGGCGCCGTAGAACAGATGTACCCGGGGGTTCACCGCCTTGCGGGTGAGGTCCATGATCAGCGTTCGCAGCGGGGCCAGGCCGGTGCTGCCCGCGACCATGAGGACGTCGCCGCCGTCACGGTCGACGTGCATCCCGCCGGGTGGATTGGACATCCGCCATCGGTCGCCGGGCCTGGTTTCGCCGACGATCGCCGGGCTCACCATGCCGCCCGGCACCGCACGGACGTGAAACTCGATCCCTCCGCCGCGGTCGGCGGGAATCGACGGGCTCAGATAGCGCCACCGTCGCGGCCACTGCGGCACCTGCACGGTGACGTACTGCCCGGGGTGGTAGTACAGCGGGTGATCCAGCTGCAACCGGATCACCGCCACGTCTCGGGTGACCCTGATGTGCTCGATCACCGTGCCGTCGCAGTAGGGCGGGCCCGTCTCGGCGTCGGCGGCACCGCGCATCACCCCGACAAGCAGCGTGACCGCATCGTGGGCCGTCCCTGCGAGCCGCTCGTCCCACACTTCGATCAGTTGCGCGTGCAAAGTTCCCAGAAGCGCGTCCCGCATGCTGTCGTAATGCCGTTGCATCACACCGTATTTGCGATGGTCGCGGCCCAGCTGCGCCAGAAAGGCGACCGGCTCCTCGGCCCGTTGGTCGATGAGCTCACCGAACAGCCAAGTCACGGCCTGCGCGAAGGCGTTGCGCTGCGCCGTCATGTCCGGGGGAAACAGGTCGCGGACGGACATGTCGATGGCGAACCAGCGGGTGTAGAAGCTCCGAATCAGTTCGTCGGAGCCGAGGGCGGGGTCGACTGCGTCGCGCAGCGTGCGCAGCGCATCGCGATCGTCGAGTCCCACGCCGTTCGATGGTAAGTCACCCGGCTGAGAGGCTCCGCTGCCGCAGCGCCGCGGCGACAACCAGCGCCACACCGAGCAACGACCAGCAGGTCAGCACCACGATCGGCAGCGCGCCGCCGGCCCCGTCGAAGAACGCCGTCGACCGCAGCAGCGTGGCGTTGGCGCCCTGCGG
>CAZOIX010001036.1:0-1873 GCA_964579685.1 uncultured Mycobacterium sp. | reverse complement strand
TCACGCACCACAGGACGATACGAACGAGCCATACCTCATCGTTTCGCGATCACCCGCTCACACCAAGGACATCCACCGGCATTTCGCAACAGCCACCTGATGCAAATAATCAACCCGCTAAGGCGCTCAGCGGCGGCGTCCCAGGTATTTGGCGTACGCCTCGGCCGCGGCTGCCAGGTCTGGGCGCGCGTCGAGCAGTGGCTGCATCTTCTTGCGCGCCTGTTCCCGCTTGTAGGGCAGGAACTCGGTCGGGAAGTTGCCCTCGTGGCGGGTGTAGCCGCCGAGCACGCGGCGCGCGACGGTCGCTTTGTGCACCTCGTCGACGCCGTCGGCGATGCCCATCGTCGGTGCCGCGGCGTACATGGCCTGGATCGGCGTGAGATCGGTGGTGCCCAACGATCCGAGGATGTGCAGCGCGTTGAACGACACCTCGCGCAGCACCTTGGCCATCGTGAACTTGACGGCGGCGATCTCGGTGCGGGCCTCCTGAGTGGAAGTGTTGTCGATCTTCCATGCCGTCTCCAGCACGAAGAGGCGCAGCATCTTGATCATCGCGTAGGACTCCGCGATCTTCTCCTGCACCATCTGGTGGTCGGAGATGATCTTGCCGTGCGATTCGCGGGACAGCGCCCTCTCGCACATCATGTCGAAGGCGAGGTTGCACTGGGCGATGGTGCGCATGGCGTGGTGGATGCGTCCGCCGCCAAGACGTCTCTGCGCCAACGTCTTTGCGCCGTCTTCGGGACCGAGGAGATGGTCGAGCGGCACCCGCACGTCGCGGTAGATGATGTGGTTGTGGTTGCGGGGCTCGGGCATGATCTCCACACCCGGCGTCTCCCTGGGCACCACGAACATGCCATTGGTGCACATCACGAACAGGATGTCGGCGACCCGGCCCGCCGAGGTGAACCACTTCTCGCCGTTGATGACCCACTCGTCGCCGTAGCGGACGGCGGTGGTCTTGAAGAGATTGGGATCGCTGCCGCCCTGCGGTTCGGTCATCGAGTAGGCCGAGAAGATGTCCTGGTTCAGTAGCGGTTTGAGCCAGCGCTCCTTCTGTTCCTCGGTGCCGTAGGCCGCGAGCATCTCCATGTTGCCCGTGTCGGGCGCCGATGCGCCGAACATGTGCGGGGCACCCGCGTAGCGTCCGATGACCTCGTTGAGCAAGCCGAGCTTGAGCTGCCCGAAGCCGGGTCCGCCGAGTTCCTCGTCGAGGAAGATCGCCCACAGGCCCTGATCCTTGACCTCCTGTTGGAGTTCGCGGACGTAGGCCTTCACCGCCGGGTCCGGTAGGCGCACCGCATGCGGGAACACGTGGTCGAGGGGCTCGACCTTGTCCTCGCAGAACTCCTTGACCCAGTCGAGTTTCTTCTGGAATTCGGGTTCGGTGCTGAAATCCCAAGCCATGCAATTCTCCCCGGCTGCTGTCGGATACCGCCGACATTACAGAGGTTTGGATCCGATCGAACCGGCAATTCACGGAGGCGTCAGTTCGTTCGGCCTAGTCAAGACGGAGTGTGACCATGATCGTGCTCGGCATCATCCTGCTGATAATCGGCTACTTCACCAGCCTCTCCATCCTCTACACCATCGGCGGAATCCTCGTCGTCATCGGCATCGTGCTGTGGATTCTCGGTGCCGTCGGTCGACCGGTCGGCGGTCGAAAAGTCTGGTTCTAGCGTCCAGTCGCGCGATCGCCTGCAGGCAGTCGGCGGGTCCGACAGACTCGAGCCGTGAGCGTAGAACGCCTGGGCAGAGGTGCCCGCTGCCTGCTGGCCGTCGCCACTGGCATCGGTGTCGCCGCCGGGTGCACATCCAGCCCCCCGCCGCCTGCGCCACCAATGTCAGTATCACCGAGTATACCCCATGACGT
>CAZOIX010001035.1:0-1875 GCA_964579685.1 uncultured Mycobacterium sp. | reverse complement strand
CACGAGACGTGCACCTCGTCGCCGGGCCGCAGCATCGGCAGGTCTTGTTCAGGGCCGACGTGCGCCACGACCGTCGAGTCGTCGGGCGCGGCCAGCGACAGCCGCACGACCGGACCCTGGAACGTCAGGTCCTTGACCGTGCCGCGGACCGTCGCGACATCGCCGGTCGGGGCGTCCATCGAAATGCGGACGCGTTCGGGCCGCACCATCAGCGTCGCGTGGCCACCGGGTTCGATCGTGGTGTCACCGGGGCGCGCCTTCAGCGTCGTTCCGAGAACCTCGACCTCGACGAAGTCGCGGTTGGCGCGGCCGGTCTGTCGACCCGCCCACAGGTTGGCCTGCCCGATGAAGCTGGCGACGAACACCGTCGCCGGGCGATCGTAGATCTCGGTCGGGGAGCCGATCTGGTCGACATTGCCCGCGTTCATGACCGCGATCCGGTCGCTCATCGTCAGCGCTTCCTCCTGGTCGTGCGTGACGAAGATCGTGGTGATCCCGACCTCGCGCTGGATGCGCTTGAGCTCGAACTGCATCGCATGGCGCAGTTTCAGGTCGAGCGCACCCAGCGGTTCGTCGAGCAGCAGCGCACTCGGATAGTTGACCAGGGCGCGCGCCAACGCGACGCGCTGCTGTTGGCCGCCGGACAGTTGGGCCGGTCTGCGCTCGGCGAAGTCGGTCAGCCGCACCACCTCCAGCAGTTCGTCGACCCGCTTGCGGACCTCACCCTTGTCCTTCTTGCGGCTCCGTGGTCCATACGCGACGTTGTCCCACACCGACATGTGCGGGAACAGCGCGTAGTGCTGGAACACGGTGTTGACATTGCGCTTGTGCGGCGGCACTCGTGAGACGTCGACCCCTTCGAGGCGGATGGCCCCTTCGGTCGGGCTCTCGAATCCCGCGATCATCCGCAAGGTGGTCGTCTTCCCGCAGCCCGATGGGCCGAGTAGGGAGAAGAACTCACCCGAGGCGATGGAGAAATCGGCGTCGGCCACTGCGACGTAGTCCGCGAAGCGTTTGGTCACATGGTCGATCTCGATGACCGGCTCGCCTGTGGCGCGGTCATCCCCATGTCGGCCAGTTGGGTGGTCTACGGCGGTGGTGTGTGAGCCGGTCAGAGCAGATCCTCCTCAAAGCAGCCCCCGAAGCTGTGGATAAACCATCGCCGATCGGGCAGACCTTCGCAAGTGATTCCGCAACGAATTTACATTTCGACAATGGAATCCTTCGCCGCTGACGCGCAAGACCGAATGAATCCGCTGACGCGAGCGTGAGCGCCTACCGCCGGGCTGTCCGGCAGCCGGCTAGGGGTGTCGCGACCACGCGCGCCACCTCAGTTTCGCAGCCGTCCGCCTCGCAGTCGGCGTAATCCGATCACTCGTTTACCGGTGGCGCCTGCCCGGGTAGTGGACAGACATGGCCACGGTGGATGTCTCGGTGTCATCTGATCTCAGCCCGGTGCAGGCGTGGAAGCTCGCGTCGGATCTGCGGCGGTTCGACGAGTGGCTGACCATCTTCGGCGGGTGGCGCAGTGAGGTTCCCGACGAGGTCGCGGTCGGAACGACGGTGTCCTCGGCGATCAAGGTGAAGGGTTTTCGCAACGTCATCCACTGGCGGGTGACCCGCTACGACGAGCCCAAGGCGATCGAGTTGGTCGGCCGCGGGAAGCCCGCGGTCTGCATCGCCCTGCGCTTGTGTGTGCGGGACGACGAACCTGGCTCGACATTCCAGGTGGTCGCCGATCTCACCGGCGGACTGCTCAACACCCCGGTCGGCAAACTGGTCGCCAAGGTCCTCGAAAGCGATGTCCGCCGCTCGGTGTCCAACCTGGCCGCTCTGCGCTAGCCCCATTCGTGGTTCATGGCACGGGATTCGTAG
>CAZOIX010001034.1:0-1878 GCA_964579685.1 uncultured Mycobacterium sp. | reverse complement strand
GGACTCATGCCTGATGTCGTGCACCTGCGCTCGTATGACGACCGCGGCCGCGACGACGAAGAAACCTCCAAGGTCCTGAACGCGACCGTCGAACTGCTTCGCGAGGTGCCATACGCCGGCATCACGATGCGGGCGATCGCCACGCGCGCGGGCGTATCCGTCGCCGCGCTGCGCGAGCAGTTCTGGTCCAAGGACGCGATCGTCGCCGAGATCTATCTCGACCGGTTGCGGGCCGCACCGCTGGACGTCGACATCGAACAGGACGCTCAGGAACGGATCGTCATCCAGTTCTCACACCTCGTGATGTTGATGGCCGACGAGCCCGGCCTGGCGGCGGCGTGCTCGAGCGCGCTGGTCTGTAGCGACCCGTCCGTGCGGTCGGTCCGGGAACGGATCCACGCCGAGTACCACCGGCGGGTGCGCACCATGCTGCGCTCCGGCGCGTGGCCCGAGGTGGCCGAAACGCTCGAGTTCGGGCTCGTCGGGGCGCTGGTGCACGCGAGCTGTGGCAATGACACGTTCCAGCAGACGGCGATCGACCTGGCCCGCATGGTGGCCATGGTCGTGCCCGAAGGCAGCTAGACCCCCTGGGTCTCGACGCGATGTTTTCCTCTCCAGGGGGCCTTTGCTCCGCCGCCGCGGTGCTGTGTGGCCAGATCCGCAAAGTGCAGGTCAGCATACCTGCAGCCTGAGTTCGGCGCCGTTTGCACTTTGGCGATGGCACGCTGCGGGCTTTACCATGCCTTGCGACTGAAAGACTTGAGGAGCATGACGTGAAGACCCGCACCAGCAAGGCCATCGGAGCCGCCGCCGGTATCGCCGCGATCGCGCTGTCGGTACCGCTTGCCGTGACCGCATACGCTGACCCGTCCACCGAACCCGCCCCGGTTCTGGAGGTCCCCGATCCGCAGGGTCCGGGCTGCGACGCCTTCAAGACCGCGGTGCCCGACTACAAGTCGCTGATGGACTTGCCGGTGGGCGCCGCATTGCAGAGCATCCCGGATGCCAGCACGTTCTACTCGGCGATCTCGGGTGGCTTCAACCCCGAGGTCAACATCGTGCCTGTGTTGGAGAACGGCCCCTATGTGGTCTTCGCGCCGACGAATGAGGCGTTCGCCGAGCTGCCTCCCGCACAGCTCGATGCGTTGAAGGCCGATCCGGCGGCGCTGACCGACCTGGTCTACTACCACGAGTTCCTCGGCCTGCTCGGCAACGAAGACGTCAAGGGCCAGCGTCCGACCCAGCAGGGCGCCGAGATCAAGGTCGACGGCGAGGGCGGCGACATCACGGTCAACGACAGCGCCGAACTGGTCTGCGGGGCGATCTTCGCCAAGAACGCGCGGATCTACCTGATCGACACGGTGCTCGACCCCAAGACGGCGCCGGAGCCGATCACGCCGTCGGCGACGTCGAGCACGACGACCACCACGACGACCACCAGCGAGACGGCTACGACGACACCGGAGACGCCGGCCGCCGAAGCGCCCGCTTCCGCGGCGCCGTCCCCCGAGCCGATGCCCGCCGCGGACGCCCCGATCGGCTAGCCCTTGCGATTTCGGCGTGCTCAGTCGCCCTGAGCGGTACCCAGCACGCCGAAATCACTTACGACTGGCCGGCGTATGCCCGAGCCACCCGCGTCACGAAGTGATAGACGCCGTCCTCGTCGGGCGCCAATGGTCCGGGCCGGGCATGCGGCGACATCAGCCCGCGCTGCACCGACTCGCAGGCGGCCCAGTCTTGCCGGTTCGTGAGATCCCAGAAGTCGACCGCATACGAAGGATCGAAATCCGCCTTGGCGGCAACGTCTTTCGGAAATGCCCAGGCGCACTCGACATGAGTGCGGTCGGCGGCCAGCGGCGTCATCAGGTGGGTCATCAC
>CAZOIX010001033.1:0-1879 GCA_964579685.1 uncultured Mycobacterium sp. | reverse complement strand
GTGCTTGTTGGTGCCGATGATCAGTGGCACCGGATGCGTACGCCCCTCCCGTGCCAGCTTCACCGGATGGGCGGGGACGATGTCGCCGTCGATGATCGGAGCGAAGGCCAGCGTGCCCGGTGTGCGAACCGGCACCTCGTCGAAGACCTTCTTGGAGGCGGCCAGGACCGCGTCGACCGGAAGCGTGGGCAGGTGCTGGACATCGCCGGGCCCGACGTCCACCGCGTGGAGGAACATTTCCGCGAAGCGCCTGCCGCGGTCGTGATCGTAGATCGATGTGGCCGGAGAACTCTGGGCGATCGCCGCGGAGAACAGTCCGGCCGCGGCGGGACTGGCCAGCAGCGTGGTGACGATGCCCGCGCCCGCCGACTCGCCGAACAGGGTGACGCGGTCCGGGTCGCCGCCGAATCCGGCGATGTTGTCCCGGACCCACGCCAAGGCGAACAGCACGTCGCGCAGGCCGAGGTTGGTGTCGAATCCGTCGCCGAACGAGGACAGATCCAGGAAGCCCAGCGCACCCAACCGGTAGTTGAGGGTGACGATGATCGCGTCACCGCTGCCCGCCAGCACGCCCCCGTGGTACAGCGACTGTGCCGACGAGCCCAGAATGTAGGCGCCGCCGTGCAGCCACACCATGACCGGCTTCCCGTCCCCGGCCTCGGTGTCCGAGGATGCCCACACGTTCAGCGTCAGGCAGTCGTCACCCTGCGGCGCACCGAGGTCGAGCGGAATCCTCGGATCCGTGGGCTGGGGGCAGACGGGCCCCATCCGCGTCGCATCAATCGGTTCCGACCACCGCTGCGGAGCGACGGGGGCGCGCCACCGCAAGCCTGACACCGGCGGAGCGGCGTACCGGATCCCCTTCCAGGCCTTGATGGTTCCGTCGTCGACACCGCGGACGGGACCGTGGACGGTGTCGACGACGGGCCGGTCGTCTGCCGCCCGTCGCGTGTGGGCCTGCGCCGTCACCGATTGGCCTCCTCACCCCGATGGACACAACCAGACCAGGGTACGCGCGCGGTCGTCGGCGGTTCTGATCAGCGTCTTTGCCATCGGGTGGTATAGATGGTGATGTGAATGTCACATCTATACCGCATCGGGCCCGTGCCGTCGACAAACTTCGCCGTCGCATCGTCGACGACTTCGAGAAGGGCGCCGGGCGTCACGACTACCCGTCGGTCTACGGCGGCCCGCCCGGCGATCCCGGCCTGCTGGGGCCGGACAGCATCTCCTGGGAGATCAACGCCGACCTGGCCTCGGTCTCGCAGGCCGGGTTACCCGCGATCGTGCTGGAGATCCTTCACCCCTCCGTGGTCGCCGGCGTCCAGGATCTGTCCAACTACCGTGAGGACCCATTTCAGCGCGCCCGCGCCACCCTGGGCTACGTGCTGACCACGACATTCGGCAACACCGAGGCCGCGACGCGCGTCATCGAACGTGTCAAACACGTGCATTCGTTCGTCAACGGGACACGCCCCGACGGGGTGCCCTACCGGGCGCTCGATCCAGAGCTGATCGCCTGGGTGCACACGTGCATCCCGTGGATGATCCTGCGCACCTACGAACACATCACGCGCCCGCTGACGCGCCAGGAGCAGGACCGCTACCTGGCTGAACAAGCCGTGATCGGCAGGATGGGCGGAGCAGACCACGTGCCGACGACGGTCGCCGAACTCGACGACTACGTCGAGGCCATGCGGCCCAGGCTCGGGGTGAACGCGCAGACACGGGAGTTCCTCGACTTCCTGATGACGTCGCCGTTCTTCCCCGACCTGCCCGGGCCGGTGGATCGCCAGCTACACCGATTCACCATCTACGCCGGCATGAGCCGCGCACCGTCGTGGGCACGCGAGCTCATCGGCTACGACCGTCCCTCCGC
>CAZOIX010001032.1:0-1882 GCA_964579685.1 uncultured Mycobacterium sp. | reverse complement strand
GTCTTGGTGCGGGCCCGGAACAGATTCGAGGTGGGTTTGGCGAGGCGGACCGTGGCGTTCGGGGGAATCGCCCGGTAGCTGGCGAGAAGCCGCTCAACCCCCGCGGAGTGAGCGGTACGTGCGTCGGTATCCACCACAGACACGGATATACGCTAGTCCGCGGTCGCAGCCGATGCGACCGCACCGCCCCCGACACAGGAGTTTGCATACATGGGACAGGTCAGCGCGTCCAGCACCGTCCTGATCGACGCCGCACCCGAAACCGTGTTGACCGCGGTCGCCGACTACGCCACTGTGCGCCCCAAGATCCTTTCCGCGCACTACAGCGCCTATCAGGTGCTCGAGGGCGGGCAGGGCGCGGGCACCGTGGCGTCGTGGAAGCTGCAGGCGACCAAGTCGCGCGTGCGCGACGTCAAGGCCACCGTCGACGTGGCCGGACACACGGTCATCGAGAAGGACGCGAATTCGTCCATGATCACCAACTGGACAGTGGCACCGGCGGGTGAGGGCTCGTCGGTGACGGTCAAGACGTCATGGCAGGGTGCGGGCGGCATCGGTGGCTTCTTCGAGAAGACGTTCGCGCCGCTGGGACTGCGCAAGATCCAGGGCGAGGTGCTGGACAACCTCAAGAAGCAGGTGGAGTCGCCTAGGTAGCGGTCGCCAGGAAGGCGGCGATGCCGCGCACGACGGCGTCGGCGTACTTCTGTCGGCCCTCGGGGGTCTTCATCAGCGCCGAGTCGGCGGGGTTCTTCATATTGCCCAGCTCGACCAGAATCGACGGGAACTGGGCGAGGTTGAGCCCGGCGATGTCGGCACGGGGGTTCAGGCCGGCATCGCCGATGTAGGTGGACGGCACCAGGCCGGAGGCCTGCAGTTGGTCTCGCATGACTTGGGCGAACCGCACCGACGGGCCCGCCTGTGCGTCGTTGAGCGGCGGGGACGAGTACAGGACATGGAAGCCGCGCCCGTTGGCCGGGCCACCGTCGGCGTGGATGCTGACGACCGCATCGGGGTTCACCGAGTTGGCCAGCGCCGCCCGTTGGTCCACGCAGGGGCCTGCACTGGCGTCGTCGCCGCGCGACATCGCGGTGCGCACGCCCAGCGCGGTGAGCGCCTGGCGGATTCTCAGTGTGGTCTCCCACGTGAAGGCGTGTTCGGCGTAGCCGTCATCGGTGGACGTGCCGCTGGCCTGGCAATCCTTGGTGCCGCCGCGTCCGGTCGGCACCTGGCGGCTGATGGCGGCGGCGTCGTTGACGCCGTTGTGGCCGGGGTCGAGGAAGACGATCTTGCCGGCGATGTTGGCGGGCGCTGCCAGCGACACCGGCACCGCGGGGCTGACAAGCGTCGATGCGGCGATGAGGAGTCCGGTGGCCACCGCGGCGCAGGAGCGCAGTGTTGTGGTGGCACCGACACGCAGGCGGGGATGCACGGCCGCCACCGTAGCGCCGACCCCGACTACTGTTGAACCTCGACCCGACGACGCAACCAAGTCGAGACCAATACGCAAGGGGATCGTCATGCAACCCGGTGGTGGTGGCCAACCCGATATGTCTGCACTCCTGGCCCAGGCACAGCAGGTGCAGCAGCAGCTGATGGAGGCACAGGCGGCGCTGGCCGCGGCGGAGGTCAACGGCCAGGCGGGCGGCGGCCTGGTGCAGGTGACGATGAAGGGCAGCGGCGAGGTGATCGCGGTGCGCATCGATCCGAAGGTCGTCGATCCAGAGGACGTCGAGACGCTGCAGGACCTGGTCGTCGGCGCGATCGCCGACGCCTCCAAACAGGTCACCATCCTGGCGCACGACCGCCTCGGGCCGTTGGCGGGCGGAATGGGCGACGTAGGCCTGCCAGGAATCTGACTTGTTCGAGGGACCGGTCCAGGATC
>CAZOIX010001031.1:0-1882 GCA_964579685.1 uncultured Mycobacterium sp. | reverse complement strand
GAAGAGCACCGCGACGTCGCGCTCCTGGCCGCCGAGTTCGGTGCCTCGTTCCAGTGCCCGTCGGGCGACGTCCTCGCCGACGTAGCGACCGAAGAGGTCGCGCAGCCGCTGCCGCTCCGCGAGATCGCGAACCATGTCGTTGAAGCCCGCCTGCAGCAGGCCCAGCTCGCTCGCGTCGTAGATCTGCATGTGGGCGTTGTAGTTGCCACGCTGCACCTCGCCCAGCGCCCAGCGCAGCTGACGCAGCGGGTCGGCGATCGACATCGCCACCAGGACCGTGCCGAACAGCCCGATGATCAAAGCGGCGATCGCCAGCAGCAGGATCGGTGTGGTCAGCTTGTCGGCCGGAGCGGTGAGGACCTCGAACTTGCTGGCCACCAAGGCCAACACGATCGCAAGGATCGGCACGCCGGTGGACAGCACCCACGTCATCACCTGGCGCTGGATCACGCCGGGTGCGCGGAAGTTCTCGGGGACTCCGCCGCGCAGCGCGGCGACGGCCACGGGCCGCAACACCCGCTCCGATTGCAGATAGCCGATGATCGCGGTCGCGGTGGCGCCCAGCCCGCTGGCGACGAAGACGACCGGCGCCGACTTGCTGGCCACCGGCCAGCTGGCGACGATGAACACGACGGACCCCAGCAGCCAGTTCGCGACGTTGATCATCGTGCGGTAGTAGGGCATCTTCAACGCGCGCACGCGGGCCAGCTCGGTGACGGCGGGGTCGGTCTCGGTGAGCAGCGTGTCGCGCCGTTGCCAGCGGATCACCGGGATCAGCAGCCGCAGGCTCAGATACGACGCCGTCGTGAACGAGACGAACAAGAAGCCAAGGAACACCGCCAGGTTGAAGGTGGGCAGATCCTGGAGCTGGATGCGGTCCTCGGGCGGCAATCCGAAGCGCAGAAAACTGAGTACGAGCAGGGCGCCGATGATGTCGGCCTGCAGCATCCCCAGGGTGAAGACCGGCCACGGGGTACGCGCCACCCACCGGACGAATGCACCGATTCGCCTGAGAGGGATGTCCGCCGCGGTCACAGGTCAACCGTATCGGTCGGCACGGACTCCAAAAGGCGCAAACGAGCCGTGTGGGACGGACGTGTCGCTTCGCAGCACTACTGTTATCTGCGATGACCGGTGTCTTTTCGCGTCTGGTGGGCCAGCACGCCGTGGAAGCCGAGTTGGTGGCCGCCGCAGCGGCCGCCCGTGGTGATTCGGCTCACAATGTGGCCGCGACGGGGACCATGACACACGCCTGGCTGATCACCGGGCCGCCCGGGTCGGGTCGGTCGATTGCGGCGTTGTGCTTCGCCGCCGCGCTGCAGTGCACCAGCGACGGTGTTCCGGGCTGCGGTGAGTGCCGTGCCTGCACGACGGCGATGGCGGGCACCCACGCCGATGTGCGGCGGATCGTGCCCGAGGGGCTGTCCATCGGGGTGGACGATATGCGCGCCATCGTGCAGATCGCCTCACGGCGACCGGGAACCGGGCGGTGGCAGGTGGTGTTGATCGAGGACGCCGACCGGCTGACCGAAGGGGCGGCGAATGCGCTGTTGAAGGTGGTCGAGGAGCCGCCGCCGTCGACGGTGTTCCTGCTCTGCGCACCGTCGGTCGACCCCGAGGACATCGCGATCACCCTGAGGTCGCGGTGCCGGCACGTGGCGCTGGTGACGCCGCCGGTCGACGCGATCGCCCGGGTGCTGATCGACACCGACGGCCTGCCCGAGCACGATGCCCGCTGGGCGGCGTCCGTCAGCGGCGGGCACCTCTGACGGGCGCGGCGGCTCGCGGTCGACGAGGGTGCCCGTGAGCGCCGCCAGCCCGCTCTAGTGCTGGCGCGTGACGCCGCGACCCCGTCGCGGGCCTACGCGGCCGCTGAGGAACT
>CAZOIX010001030.1:0-1882 GCA_964579685.1 uncultured Mycobacterium sp. | reverse complement strand
ATCGCGTACGAGCAGATGACGCCGGCGGCCAGGCCCACGATGATCGCCCCGAGCGTGTTGACCGTCCCGCATGACGGTGTGATCGCGACCAGACCGGCGACCACACCCGATGCGGCGCCGAACGTCGTGGGCTTGCCGTCGCGGAATCGTTCGACGGTGATCCAGCCCAGCATGCCCAGGCAACCGGCGACCAGCGTGTTGAGGAAGACCGCGGCCGCCATGCCATCGGCCGCCAGCGCCGAGCCCGCGTTGAACCCGAACCAGCCGAACCACAGCAGACCCGCGCCGAGCAGGACGAAGGGCAGATTGTGCGGCCGCATGGCGTCCTTCTTGAACCCGATGCGGGGGCCGAGCACCAGTGCAAGCGCCAATGCCGAAGCGCCGGACACGATCTCGACCACCAGGCCGCCGGCGTAATCCAGCACACCGAGACTGGACAACCAGCCGTCCGGCCCCCACACCCAGTGGGCGACCACGGCGTAGACGGCCACGGTCCACAGCGGAACGAAGATCACCCACGCCGAGAACCGCGCGCGGTCGGCGATCGCCCCGCTGACGAGCGCGGCGGTGAGGATGGCGAACGTGAGCTGGAAGGTGGCGAACAGGAGCTCTGGCACCTCGCCCCTGGCCGTGGTCGGATCGATACCGAGCATGCCGAAGTGCGACAGACCTCCGATCAGCCCGCCACCGGCATCCTGGGTGAACGCCACGGTGTAGCCGACCAACAGCCAGGCCACCGTGCAGGCCGGGATCGAGATGAAGCACATCATGATCATGTTGAGCACGCCGGTGGTGCGGACCATGCCGCCGTAGAAGATGGCCAGCCCGGGGGTCATCAGCAGGACCATCGCGGTGGCCGCCAGCAGCCAGGCCGTGGCAGCGGGATCGATCTCGGGCACATCAGCTCCTTCGGCAAAAGGTCCGACGAAGCATATGTTTCGTGTTTCGGCCCGGTTACCGGAGGCTCACAGTCAGCTGGACTTGATGAAGTTCTGATACGAGCGTGACGGCGTGGGGCCTCGCTGACCCTGATACTTGGAGCCGGCCTGCGAGCTGCCGTAGGGATGCTCGGCGGGGCTGGTCAGCCGCAACAGACACAGCTGGCCGATCTTCATGCCTGGCCACAGGGTGATCGGCAGGTTCGCGACGTTGGACAGCTCCAGCGTGATGTGGCCCGTGAACCCCGGGTCGATGAACCCCGCCGTCGAATGCGTCAGCAGGCCGAGGCGACCGAGCGAGGACTTACCCTCCAGGCGGCCCGCGAGATCATCGGGCAGCGAGCACCGCTCGAGCGTCGAGCCGAGGACGAACTCGCCCGGATGCAACACGAACGGTTCGCCCTCTTTGGGTTCGACCAGCGACGTGAGGTCGTCCTGCCGCTGGGCCGGGTCGATGTGGGTGTAACGGGTGTTGTTGAACACCCGGAACAAATTGTCCAGCCGGACATCGACGCTCGACGGCTGGACGAGGCTTTCCTCGAAGGGGTCGATCCCCAGTCGCCCGGCGGCGATTTCGGACCTGATGTCGCGATCGGAGAGCAGCACGCGACGAGCGTAGCCGTTCGGTGCCGCCCTCCGACCTTCGGCGTTTGGCGCGGTTGTGCGCCGTTACGGGCTGTGCCGCACGGACGTGTCCGGCTCGGCAACATCGGCCGACGGCAACCGGCTCAAGCCGATGCAGGTGGCGGTGTCATCGCCCGTGCACGGGATGCCGTTGACTTTAGGAACCTGGTCCGGCCCGCGCATGTCCAGACGGTCGGCCGGCGGTTCGGTGCCGGGGATACAGCCCTGAATGACGAGCGACTCGGCGACGTTGCCCGGGCAGGGCATATCCGAGACGTTGGCGGGCGCCGGCGAGGCCATGGCGGTGGCGACACCGAGTG
>CAZOIX010001029.1:0-1890 GCA_964579685.1 uncultured Mycobacterium sp. | reverse complement strand
CGCGCCGCCGGTCCGTCACCGTCGCGAGCGCTTTTCGGCCGACGTCGGTCAGCACCAGCACGCACCGGCGTTGGTCGTCGGTGGCGTACGCCTTGGTCAGCAGACCGGCCGCGACGACGGCGGCGACGGTCCGGCTGGCCGTCGAATGCTCGACTGCCATGTATTCGGCCACGTCACTGATCGACGCGCCGTCGCCGGCGCGCTGACAGTGTTCGACCGCCCTCAGCGCGCGCAGCGTGGACACGCCGACCACCGGGTCCACACCGTCGAGAAGCCGGCGCCGCCAACTCGGTCGCTGACGCGCGACGTGAAGACGGGTCAGCAGTTCATCGAGGTGGTCGTAGCGCGAATGCGGCACGCATATATGCATAGCACATACATATTTACGATCCCGAGGGAGTCCCGGACGTCCGCCTGTGCCTATGGTCAAGCCGTGACGGTCGGCTATGACGATGCGCTGCGCGAACGGGTCCGCGGTCACCTCGCGGGGCACCGGCGCCGTGCGGTGGTCGACCCGACGAAGCGGCATGCCGCCGTCGCGGTGGTCCTCGTCGACTCGGTGCTCGGGGAGGACCGGGTGGACCCGGCGCCCGTCGACGACTGGATCGACGGCAGGCCGATGCCCGAGTCTCTCGACGGTCGCATGGTCGACGTCTCGGGTGGCGCCGCATTCCTGTTGTGCCGCAGGGCATCACGGCTCTCGTCGCACGCCGCGCAGTGGGCGCTGCCTGGCGGCCGGCTGGACCACGGCGAAGACGTCGTCGACGCGGCGCTGCGCGAGCTGGACGAGGAGGTGGGCGTCACGTTGCCGCACTCGGCGGTGCTGGGTCTGCTTGACGACTACCCGACCCGTTCCGGTTACGTCATCACCCCCGTCGTCGTCTGGGGTGGCGGGCGGCTGGACCTGCGTCCCGCACCCGACGAGGTGGTGGCGGTGTACCGGGTCGGGCTGCACCAATTGCAGCGCGAGGATTCGCCGCGGTTCATCACCATCCCCGAAAGCCCGCGCCCGGTCGTCCAGATCCCGTTGGGCAACGACCTGATCCATGCGCCCACCGGTGCGGTCCTGCTACAACTGCGATGGTTGTGCCTCGAGGGCCGCCACGATCCGGTGGACGAGCTCGAACAACCCGTCTTCGCCTGGAAGTAGGCGTCCTAGCCGAGTCCGGTCAGCGCCGCGGGCAGGGCACCGCGGTGCAGCACGCCCAGTCGTTGTGTCGCGCGGGTGAGCGCGACGTACAACTCGGCCGCACCGCGCGGACCGGCGGCCAGGATCCGGTCGGGATCCACCACGAGAACCGCGTCGAACTCCAGGCCCTTCGTCTGGGCCGGCGGTACGGCGCCGGGGACGCCGGGTGGACCGATCACCACGCTGGTGCCTTCCCGTTGTGCCTCGGCATCGACGAATTGCTGTATGGCTGTCGGTAATTCGTCATCGGTGACCTGCCGCGACCACGGCGCCACGCCGGACGCGCGCACCGACTCCGGAGGCCGGATGTCGGGGGCGAACTGCGCGAGCAGCGCAGCGGCGACGGTCATGATCTCCGCGGGCGTGCGGTAGTTCACCGACAGTGACCGGTAGACCCACCGCCCTGGCACGTACGGCTCGAGCATCGTGTCCCACGAGGTCGCCCCCGCTGCCGATCGCCGCTGCGCGAGATCGCCGACCACGGTGGCCGACCGGCTCGGACAACGCCGCATCAGCACCCGCCAGTCCATTTCGGACAGCTCCTGGGCTTCGTCGACCACCACGTGCCCGTACGTCCAATCCCGTTCTGCGGCAGCACGTTCGACGAGTTCACGGGTGTCGCGCTCGACGAACCGTTCGGCCAGATCCTCGGCATAGAGCAGGTCCTGGGCGAGCAGGTGATCCTCGTCGTCCATCAGATC
>CAZOIX010001028.1:0-1891 GCA_964579685.1 uncultured Mycobacterium sp. | reverse complement strand
GACGACACATCAGCCGCTGCCATATCAGAGTCCCGAAATTTTTGAATTTCCTTGAGTGTATTACTAACCCAGAGCCTGGCACCACCATAAAACTTATCACGGATCTCTCTAAATATCGGATCCTTTTCATCAAGACCCCCAACCTTTTTTGATTCGTGACCAGGTAAACTTTTACCCCTAATTTGGCCGTACCGAAGCCCCAAAATCTCGTCCAAAAGTCCTTCATATGTCAATTGAGTGCACATGGGCGTGACCCAGTCTACTGACCGATCAAGCAAAACAATCTCATCAATACTGGAATCAACATGACTTGGTACGTCTTTCCCTGCTTCTTTCCTCATTTTACCTAGTGTACGGACAACTTGACTGCTCCAATCACCTTTTGCGTATACCTTCTTTGCACTACCATAGGTTTCTTGCAATCTATACAAATCATAGGCAATCTCATGCAGGCATGTTGTATTGCCATCGATCTCAATCTCCTGCATGAAGTATATTTTTGAAACAATTTATTACAAATTGCTTTAATCTATTGATAACATACATATGAAAAATCACACACCTTAAGTATTGAGCCATGCTCAAGCGACAGAACGTCGGAGCACAAGGGCACCCAAGGAGCATCCAGCTGCACAAACAGAGTATCCCCCAGCAATCCAGCCATTTCAAACATAATCTCAGCAGCCTGTAATATTGATTATATAATCGTCATGACATGAACATTTTGAACAATCTATATTGCATAACAAGCAGCATATGTTGGCTTTAAAATACTCAACGCACTTTCATACGCTGAGGAACAAGAATCACATGGTATTGAAAACATGAGCCCGATTCTTGACATACTAAAGCATGCTCTTTCGCAGCATGAATCGACTCTAGTCTATTTGAATGCACCAAGTACACAACATGGCTGATTCCTTTTTCTTGCAGCGACCCGGCGATCCATGGATCAGCATCCATGGTACAGAACCTATTGCAAAGAACCAACTGGTCAACATTAAAAAAATATACAACTGTAACGTTTGTAGCATGAATGGCAAGGTGGAAGTCAACGTGACAATCACTCGTCCTTCAAAAGGATACAAGTCTTGCCAAATCATCCAGGCAAAACACGATTATCCTCGTTGCACGTACATGTCAATCCCATGATCCTTGAGCGTGGCAGCATCTGCCACAAGCCCAAGAGGCTGAATAAAAAAGCTTTCCAGCACAAGGGCCTTTGATCCTCGTATCTGCATAATTAGACACAGTATAACCTCATTTTTAAAGTACCCTTAGCAAATTAAATAATCAGAGTTGGAAAGAAAATCTCCTTTTGTCTATGGACAACAGTCCACAAGACCAACAACACAGCCACCACCATATCAGCCTTATATAAGCAACCCACCGAGTCTAAAATGCCAAGTAAACCTTTTCTGAACTCATCCCTGCACAATAAAAGTATTGATAAACGACATCAAACAACGAATCATCAACACCGCTCGTCTAGAGTTCCCAAAGAAAGCCTTTCTCCTTTGTCCCTCCTTCCTATTTGGCAAGTGACAGCGTGTACCGATACACGAGGAGCCAGATGTGTCTCATAGACTCAAGAGACAAATCACTTAAAAATAATAAATTTTATCATAACATATCAAATACATGCGGAGGACGTATCCGTAGCAATATACGAAAATCTTGTGATTGAAGGTCAATCACTGAGCAAAGTAATCTTGCAACGAAGCGTACCGTATTCGACGCGTATCGACACCATTTACACTTTTCATCGACATAGTCCATCGATTTTACGTAAAGAATATTCAAAGTCTTAAATGAAGTGTGGCATGGTCAAGGTTTGAGTGGAGCTTTGAACTGCCGGTGAAAGCAGTTATCAGCTGTTTGCAATGCATTG
>CAZOIX010001027.1:0-1892 GCA_964579685.1 uncultured Mycobacterium sp. | reverse complement strand
CCAATGACCAAAGGCCAACCGACGCAGCGGGTCCAGCGAACCTGGAAGCACATCGACGCCGGCCACATCGACGGCGGGCGCGTCGTCGGACGGGATGTGGTCGGCCGTCGAGGCGACCGCGTGATGCCCGCTCTCGCCGACGACCCGCCATAGCCAGTCCGCACGGGACAGGTCGGTGAAGGTGATCTGGGGATCGACGGCCGGATCGTCGACCGTCCACGACAGCACTGCTCCGCTGACCTCGAGCACCGCCTGCAGCGGAGAGGGCACCACCAGGGGCCCCGTACTCCACAGACCCGAATCCGACCGCAACTTCATCCCGCCACCTGCAGTTCCAGCATGGTCTTGATGCGCTGCCGGTGGTCCAGACTCACCGAGCGGGCGACGCCCTCCAACAGGGCACGGACGTCATCGACATCGGCACAGGGCTCCTGCCACACATCGCGACCGTGCAAGCGCGCCCACAGCCGGTTCAGATAGGGCCGGGCGAATGCCGCAAGGTCATCGATGAC
This sequence comes from uncultured Mycobacterium sp., assembly GCA_964579685.1. Taxonomy (GTDB): domain Bacteria; phylum Actinomycetota; class Actinomycetes; order Mycobacteriales; family Mycobacteriaceae; genus Mycobacterium. Next base: position 1,380 of record CAZOIX010001027.1, on the reverse strand, counting down.
CTGCTGCTGACGCGGATGGATCGGTCCGCTCTCGGCGAGGTAACGGCGTGCATGCAGCACGTATGCCTCCTTACGCAACCTCGCCTGGATCTGGCGGGCGAGGTCGTAGCGTGCTGTTGCGGCATCGGACAGCGGCGCGAGATCGACCGCGACCTCGATCCCGGCAACCAGTGTCGCCTGCTTGTCCTCCGCCAGCAGGCCCCACGGTGCGCAACACCGGTCGACCTCTTCCTCGCACAGCCGCGGGACATCGGGCAGCTCTTCGCGATCGAGCGCGCGGCGAAGCGTCGCCCGCACTCGATCGATCACGGATCGATTGAGCGGGCGCTCGCTGTCGGGCCCGCCGATGACGGCCGGAGGGGCTTGCGGCTCAACGGCGCTGAGGCCGAGCGCCACGATCGACCATGGCAGATGTCCCCCGGCCTGACGGGCTGCTGCCCCGAGGTTGTACGGTGTCGCGTCCGCGATCAGCGCGTGCCACACCCGCTGTCGCGCCGCCGCGGCTCCGTGGGTGTCAGCCGCGCCGAGCACAGTGCTCAGCCCGGCCAGAAACGGGCGGGTGATCTCGGTCCCGGCCCGCACATCGTTCCAACTGGAGCGCAGCTGATCCGAAAGCTCCTTGATGACAACTTGATCGGATGAATATACGTTCAGTACTTCGATCGCGGTGCGGTCCCGATCGGCGTGAATGTCGCGCAGCACTGTTTCGGCTGTGGTTGAATCCTCTTGATCGGGTTGCCCTTTCGTCACAGCGAGCTCGTAACAGACCGGAAAGTAGAGTTCCTGGGCATTCCCGCTCGTGATCCGCAACCGGCGACGCTCACGCTTGAGCGTTTCGAACCAGGCTGCCGCTGCGCGTAACTGGGCCGCTTGGCCGACGATGACCTCATACATGGCCTCGGCCACGTCAGCCGCGACGAACGGCGCGGAGAATGCGGTGTTCGAGCGCAGCCGCAGCACCAACGGGTCGATGATCCGTTTCACGGTGCGCCGCAGCGGGCCGCCATCGTCACCGCTGAGCACTTCCACGCCTGGCCCGATCGCGCGCCACGCACGGTCGATGACCGCCCGCCGCGGATGCGCGACGGCCACCGCCGTGTCGGTGCTCATCGGAACAGGATAAGAGGTGGGCATCGGTCAAAAGTTGGGTTCGGTAGCCGATCCGGCGTCTGAACCTTGGTGGCATGTCCAGCACGTTTTCGCACGTTTTCTTGATGTTTCTGCTCGTCGCCACCGCCTCGACCATCCTGCTGCCCGACCGCGGCGCCCCCGTTGCCGCGCCGGCTCGCGGAGAAGCCGACGAACGCCTGGCCACCACCGAGGACATGATGGCCATCCGCGCCGAGTTCGATCGGATGCTGGTGTTGAAGGGTCTGGTCA
>CAZOIX010001026.1:0-1894 GCA_964579685.1 uncultured Mycobacterium sp. | reverse complement strand
CGCGGCGGTTCCGACGAGCACGTTGGGTATGTAGAGCGCCGACAACAACGCGAGGCTGAATTGCCCGAACACCGAGTTGGTGATCCCGAAGAGATCGTCCATCGCCGCCCAATGCACGATCAGCGAGCCGACCATGACGACGCCGCACAGTCCGAGGAGGGCCACCACTCCCGCGCCTGCCGCGCGAAACGCGTCCGGCAGCCACCCTGGTAGCGGCGAATCCGCGAGGACTCGTCGGCCGATCCGTGACCCGACCCCGATCAGCGCCCCGATCGCGTGCACCGCCAGCACGCTGCCGAATGCGCGGAGGGCGTCGGGCGTCTGCAGCTTGGTGAGCACGGAGGCGGCATCGTGCACGACAGCCAGCGATATCGCCGCAATCAACAGCGGACCGCCAAGGGCGGATGCGACGACCCATCTCGTCACGAACCAGGAGGCTTGAGGCGAGGTGGCCCTCGCGGTCGAGCGCGCCGTACCCCACACCATCGCGAGCGTGGGCAGCAGCGGCATCACACCCAACTCGCTGCCGCCGATCGAGATGGGCACGAGGTGTACGCCCAACCACATGCTCGCGGTCGCGCCCAGCGCGCCGGTCATGTCGCTGTTGGCGATCAGCAGCTGAATCAGCACCACCGCCGCGATGACGCCCAACGCCACGACGGACGGCCCGAACGCGACCCGAAGCAGCTCACGCGCCTGGCGTGTGCCGACTGGCCGGTTTTCCACTAAGGCCGCTCCTCGCGCAGAGTCATACGCGCGAAGTTGACGCACGCGCGGCTCAGACTACGACGGCTGGGGCCCCGACTGCGCGGAAGACGCCGCCGATTGCGACGGCATCTGCGACTCGGTGGTCGGCGCCGAACTCGACGGCGGCTGACCGTAGGCCGGGAATCCGGTCGGGGGGGTCGGGGGTCCGCTCTGCTGCGAGCCGGCGTATCCCCCGGTCGAGGGCCCGCCACCTGGATATCCGCCGTACTGCGGCGGATAGCCGGGACGCTGCGACAGGCCCTGTTGCTGCGGCGGCCCGGCCTGCGGGACCTGTCCGTAATAGGGCCCGCCGTACTGGCCGTACTGCTGGTGCTGGTCATAACGCGGCTGCCGCGGCGCCGGCGGGCTGATGATGCCGGCATCGAAAAGCAACACGGCCACCGCGACGATCGCCTGGAACATGGTGAACGCGATGATCAGGTACAGACCCCAGTCCAGGGACACGCCTTCTGGAGCCGTCAGCACGATTGCGATCACCAGAAGGAACGCCAACACCGAAAGCACCGCCAGCGCCGCCGGTGAGGACTTCTGCTTCGGCAGCACCGAGACGCCTGCGATCAATGCCGCGGCAAGCGAGGCCACGACTCCGAGATCCAGCAGGGTCGGCGTGAAGAAGTCCGCGCCCGCGGTGAACAGCGGCCCGAAGCTGGACAGGTATACGCCCAATCCGAGCACCGCGACGGCGACGGCGAGGTACATCGGCAGCTGGCTCGGCCCCGCAGGACCGCTGGGGGCGGGCTCGGGTGCCCTTCCGAACTGTTGGGTCGGCGCGGCGAACTGAGTCGTTGGCTGCTGCGCGGGCGGGTATCCGGGGTGCCCGGGCGGACCTTGGGGGTACGACATGACCTCTCCTGTGCTGGACGGCTTCGAACCCACGCTAGCGCACCCGTGGTCATAGCGACGCCAGCAAGGGTTCGGCCACGGGACCCCCTGCATCCCTTTCTGATCGCTCGATTTCGCGTACCAGGGGCAGCACACGAGAGCCGAAGTACTCGATCTCCTCCTGGAAGTGCAGGAAGCCCCCCAGAATCAGGTCGACACCGCGTTTGCGATACGCCGCAACGCGTTCCGCGATCTGCTCCGGCGTGCCGATCAGCTGCGTGCGGAACCCGTCGTTGTACTGGAC
>CAZOIX010001025.1:0-1898 GCA_964579685.1 uncultured Mycobacterium sp. | reverse complement strand
CACGGAAGGGGGCGACGCGCACCATGCGGCGCACCCTCGACCTCGCCGACGGCCACGACCCGCCCGACGACGGGTTCGGCCAGATAGCCGGTGGCCAGGGTGGTGATCGAGATACCGACCTGGGCACCGGAGAGCTGAAACGACAGCGTGCGGTGGGCCCGCCGGACCATCTGATCGCGTCGGTCCCCGTTGCGCGCATTGGATTCCACGGTGCTGCGCTCGAGGGCGGTCAGCGAGAACTCTGCGGCCACGAACACCGCGGTGCCGATCGTCAGCAGCACGATCGCGGCGATCGACAGCAGGGATGTCACGAGGGTCATGGTGTCCTCGCCGACAGCGCGCCGGGCCCTTTGCCCGGCCGACTAGGGGAGGGCTCGGCGTCGGTCGGTTCATCGCCGGGCCGCTGGGCCTGAAAGCTCGCGGCCTCAACGGGTGCCTGCGGCACAGGGTCCCTTTCGAGTAGACGCATGAAAAGTGGCATCTATGTTAGCCCGTGCCATCAGGGCGGCGGACTCACCAGCCCGTCGGCAGGGGATGGCCCTCGGCGAACCCTGCCGCGGATTGCACGCCCAGCACGGCCTTCTGGTGTAGCTCGGCGATGGTGGTGGCGCCCACGTACGCGCAGGTGCTGCGAACCCCCGAGGTGATGTGGTCGAGCAGGTCCTCCACTCCGCCGCGGGACGGGTCCAGGCCCATGCGCGACGTCGAGATGCCCTCCTCGAACAACGACTTGCGAGCCTGGTCGAAGGGGTCGTCGGCGGCGGTGCGTGCCGCGACGGCCCGCTTGGACGCCATACCGTAGCTCTCCTTGTACGGACGGTCCTCGCGGTCGCGCATGAGGTCACCCGGCGACTCGTAGGTGCCGGCGAACCATGAGCCGATCATCACGTTCGAGGCCCCCGCGGCGAGCGCCAGCGCGACGTCGCGAGGGTGCCGCACACCACCGTCGGCCCACACATGGCCACCGAGTTGTCTTGCCGCAGATGCGCATTCGAGCACAGCGGAGAACTGCGGCCGGCCCACGCCGGTCATCATCCGGGTGGTGCACATCGCGCCGGGACCGACGCCGACCTTCACGATCGACGCCCCGGCGGAGATCAGGTCACGCGTGCCCTCCGCGGACACCACATTGCCGGCCGCCAGCGGCAGCCCGAGATCCAGCGATGAGACCGACTTGATGGCGTCCAACATCTTGAGCTGATGTCCGTGCGCGGTGTCGATCACCAGCAGATCGACACCGGCCTCGGCCAGGCTTCGGGCCTTGGCGCCGACATCACCGTTGATGCCCACCGCCGCGGCGATGCGCAACCGGCCCCCGTCATCGACTGCCGGCGTGTAGATGCCCGCCCTGATGGCGGCCGTACGGGTGAGCACACCGACGAGGGTGCCGTCGGCGTCGGTCAGCACCGCGAGGTCGATGGGGGCATGTTCGAGCAGGTCGAACACCTTCCGCAGGTCGGTGCCCACCGGCACGCTGACGAAGTCGGACACCGCGACGTCGCGGACGCGGGTGAACCGGTCCACGCCGATGCAGCCGGCCTCGGTGACCAGGCCGATCGGGCGCCCCTCGAAGATTACGACCGCGGCCCCGTGGGCGCGCTTGTGGATCAACGCCGTCGCATCCGATACCGAATCGTCAGGGGAGAGCACCACGGGCGTGTCGACAACCAGGTCGCGACTCTTCACGAAGTCGACCGTCTGTTGCACCGCCGAGATCGGAAGATCTTGCGGCAGAACGACTATGCCGCCGCGACGCGCGACCGTCTCGGCCATCCGCCGACCCGCCACGGCGGTCATGTTGGCCACCACGACCGGAATCGTGGTGCCTGAGCCGTCCGAGGACGAGAGGTCGACGTCCATCCGCGACGACACGTCGGAGCGGCCGGGGACGATGAAGA
>CAZOIX010001024.1:0-1899 GCA_964579685.1 uncultured Mycobacterium sp. | reverse complement strand
AGAGTAGCCGCAGCTGTCACGTTACAAGGATGAATTTGTCAATAATGTGTCCTATTGCGGTCCGTTTCCAGTCATAAGCACTCACGACTACCGGTATCCCTCAGATTGACCATGATCACAAGGTTGACTGGTCTTGACTATTGCAATTGGCCAAGACCTTGCGACCTTCGGGTCGCGCTCATTTGAATTCCAGGAGTACACAAATCCACGCCTAAACTCATCGAAAACTCCATAACAAATAATTTTATAGTATTTGTGAAATTGAACGTTGATTTCTCAGCAATTATTTACGGAAGAGCCATGGTTGATGCAAACTGTCTTCGACAGAATGCTGCATGCTGTCACTCGAGGCAGATGTTGAGGCGTTTCCATTTGAGAAGAGCTACGCAGAGTCGCCTTGTTCCAAAGTCGTATCAAAATCCAATTATTTCCTTCGTAGACGGAGATGAAATGCCTTCACGCGAGGTGACGCTGAGAGTACCCCTTCGCGTTGAATTTGGTGAGCACCTACGCTTGTGTGGAAGCGATAATCTCTTGGGTTCTTGGAATGTGGACAACGCTCCAGCGCTTGAATGGACAGATGGAGATGTGTGGATTACTCGTATGGAACTTCCTGTCGGATTCGAATCGGAGTTCAAATTTGTCCACGTACTTGCTGATCAGCAAGTGATCTGGGAGGATTACATCCCAAACAGGGTTCTAAAGATTGATGATACAAATTCTGAACTCTCATTTCAATGGTGTGATTATCATGGAGAAGTTTCGGTCGCAGAAGCGCTCGAGGATGAGGCCATAGAGCCCGAACCCGAGTCTGGCTCAGAAGTTGCAGCAACTCCTCTTGTGGAAGATACTCTGGACCAGGCTGCTCTAGTCGACGACGAAGTTGCTTTTTCCGAAGAAAAGCAAAGTGCTATAGTAGAAGATTATGGATCCGAAACTGATTACACTGCTGTCGAGCTTGACGACCACGAAGAACAGGTTGCACTGCCTGAGGAGAAGGATGAGGGAGAAGAACAAATTCAACAAGGTTTCAAACAGGCAGCAAAGACTGCTGGAATAGTAGCGGCTGGAGTTGCAGGAGCAGCTCTGCTTTCAACCTTCGCTGTCGATATCGTGGATGGGGCAGTTTTATCTGCGTTTGCAGTAGCCGCAGGAGGTGCTGCACTTGGCTCTTCAAAGTCCAAGAATGGAGACCAAGACGAAGGAGATAAGGTGACATCAGAGCCAGGAGCTATCATCGCTGCAGGGCTCGCATCTGCCTGGGATACAGTGTCATCAAGCGCTGACTCAGGCAAGGCGTCTCCTGAATCTGTGTCGGAACAATCCAATTCAGACTTAAAAGATGAGGACAACGATAGAGAACTGTAGATTGAGAGTGTACTGGTAGTCAGACTAATAGTATCCACAAGATTCAGAAAAAATGCATTCACACATATACGTACATATGTATGTTTATACATAGATTCAGAATAGGCGTAAACGCATATATATATTATGGTGGATCCCAAGATTAAGAAATGCTTGCTGATGAATGATGTCTCACTGTACTGTGATAGCTTTGTAATTACTTACCCTTTTGCTCAGTACTTTTCTTACGTAGCCACAATGTCATGCTCAGAGTCGGGCACCGTTGCTCCTGTCACAGTTGATAAAGAAAGAGATATAAAGGCCACCCTATGGGATGCAGTGGCTTTTGACACATATGGATACCCAAATTTGTGTAAACAAAGTCGCACACTACATAGGTACATAGGGTTCAGCTGACCTGTCTGCAGCTGCAGCTGCATGCGCATGCTGAACATACTGCCCTAGGGTACCCACCTTGGCCGCCTCGAGAGAACGAGTCTGAACCATATCCCAACACCTAGCCTTTAAGCGTACTGCGTGGCGCTAATTGTA
>CAZOIX010001023.1:0-1903 GCA_964579685.1 uncultured Mycobacterium sp. | reverse complement strand
GCTGACCACGCCCTCAGGTGTGTTCGACGTCGGCAGACTGGCGACGCTGGCCGACGCCATCGAGGCCCGCATGGAGGCGGGTTCGGACGTGGTGATCGTGTCCTCGGGTGCCATCGCCGCGGGTATCGAACCGCTCAAGCTGTCCAGGCGGCCCGCCGATCTGGCGACCAAACAGGCCGCGGCCAGCGTCGGTCAGGTCGCGCTGGTCAACGCGTGGAACACGGCGTTCGCCCGCTACCAGCGCACCGTTGGCCAGGTGTTGCTGACGGCACACGACATCTCGATGCGGGTTCAGCACACCAATGCTCAGCGCACGCTGGACCGGCTACGCGCGCTTCATGCGGTCGCGATCGTCAACGAGAACGACACCGTCGCCACCAACGAGATCCGGTTCGGCGACAACGACAGGCTCTCCGCCCTGGTGGCCCATCTGGTCGGCGCAGACGCCCTGGTGTTGCTGTCCGACATCGACGGCCTCTATGACTCGGATCCGCGTAAAGGAGACGCGCGGTTCATCTCCGAGGTATCGGGCCCGGCCGACCTGGACGGGGTGGTGGCCGGGCGGAGCAGTCACCTCGGTACCGGCGGGATGGCCTCCAAGCTCTCGTCGGCGCTGTTGGCGGCCGACGCGGGCGTACCGGTACTGCTCGCGGCGGCCAGCGATGCCGCCACCGCGCTCAGGGACGCCTCCGTCGGCACGGTGTTCGCCCCGCGTCCCGAACGCATGTCGGCACGCAGGTTCTGGGTCCGCTACGCCGCCGAGGCGTCCGGGGCGCTGACGCTCGACGACGGCGCGGTGCGCGCGGTCGTGCGGCAGCGGCGCTCGTTGCTGCCCGCAGGCATCACCGCGCTCTCGGGCCGCTTCTTCGGCGGCGACGTCGTCGAATTGCGCTCGCAGGACGCCACGATGGTGGCACGGGGCGTGGTGGCCTACGACCATGCCGAGTTGGCGACGATGCTGGGCCGCTCGACGTCTGACATGCCGGCCGAGATGCGCCGTCCCGCCGTCCACGCCGACGACCTCGTCGCCGTCACGACGCGGTGACGGCGGGCAGTTCGTCGGCCAGCAGCGCGAGCATCTCCGAGCATCCATTGTCGATCTTGACCGCCGCAAGATCGTCGCCGCGGGTGCGGCCGCGGTTGATGATCGCGACGGGCATGCCCAGCGCCGCTGCGTGGCGGACGAACCGGAATCCCGAATACACGGTCAACGATGAGCCCGCCACCAGCAATGCGTCCGCCTCGACGATGAGTGAATACGCTTGCTGGACGCGTTCTTTGGGAACGTTCTCGCCGAAGTAGACGATGTCGGGCTTGAGCATGCCTGCGCAGCGCGGACAGTCGATGACCATGAACGTCGCGGTGTCGTCGACCATCGCATCGGCATCGGGGGCCACCGCGATGCCGCCGACCGCCTCGGCGCGTTCGAGGAAGCCCGGATTGGCTGCCTCCAACAACTCGGCGAGCGTGGCGCGGGGCATGGTGAAGCCGCAATCCAGACAGTTCACGTCGGCGTAGGTGCCGTGCAGGTTGACCTCAGCGGTGCTGCCGGCCTTGGTGTGCAGCAGATCGACATTCTGCGTGATCAACCCGGTTACCACGCCTGCGTGTTCGAGTGCGGCCAGTGCGCGATGCCCGGCGTTGGGCAGCGTCTCGTGCATATGCCGCCAGCCGACATGATTACGCGCCCAGTACCGCTGCCGGAATTCCCGGTCGGAGGTGAACTGCCGGATCGTCATCGGATTGCTCGGTGGCGAATCCGGCCCGCGGTAGTCGGGGATGCCCGAATCCGTGGACATCCCCGCACCCGTGAGCACCGCAACCCGACGGCCGCGCAGCAGGGCCACGATCTCGGGTGCGTCCACCCCTTCGAGGGTAGCGATCAGATCAGTCGTCCGAGGGC
>CAZOIX010001022.1:0-1903 GCA_964579685.1 uncultured Mycobacterium sp. | reverse complement strand
GTACCAGACCCACATGATCGCCGACACCGGGTAGTAAATGATGTCCAGGCTGAACCAATTAAACACGCGTCTCGCTCTCTGCTCGCGATGCCCGGGTCTCCCCCGCATCGTCAGCTGCGTCCGGATCCATCCGGTGCTCGTCGGCGGCTCCGCACAACTCCTGCGCGACGCCCGGCCGCTCCGGTATCGGGTCCCATCCTCCCTTATGCCACGGACCACATTTCAGCAGCCGTGCCGCGGCCAGCCAGCCGCCCTTCACGAGGCCGTACTCCGTCAACGCGTCGACGGCGTACTGACTGCACGTCGGCATGAACCGACAGCTCGCCGGCCGCAGCGGAGACACCATATGCCGGTACAGCTGGATCACATAGATCACCGCACGCGCGGTGGACGCCCCGATCGATCGCTTCACAGCGGTGCCCCGCTCTTGCGCAGCGACCGCCGCAACGCCGTCCGTAGTTCCTGTTCGAGTCGTGCCGAGATCGCGTAACGACTGCCGGGCAGCGCGCGGATCACCACTCGGTCGGTCGGCTGGAGTTCCTCGATGACGGTGCGCGCAACGTGCCGCAACCGACGAGCAACGCGGTGACGTTGTACCGCACTGCCCACAGATTTCGAGACGACGAGCCCGATCCGGGGACCCTCGCCGTCGACGGCATCGCGCAAGGTATGCACGACGAGATCGGGCTGCACCGTCCGCACCCCTTGGCTGACCGTGGTACCGAACTCGGCCGACCGAGTCATCCGGTACCGCGCCGGAAGCACCGCGCTAGATCCTGCCCGCATTCATCGGGGGATCACGCAGTCAGCTTGCGGCGACCCTTGCTGCGCCGGCCCGACACGATCGCCCGGCCGGCCCGAGTGCGCATCCGCAGCCGGAACCCGTGCACACGCGCGCGGCGCCGGTTGTTCGGCTGAAAAGTCCGCTTGCCCTTGGCCACGGCTGTCTCTCCTCGCTTCGGTCTGGCGCCTACCGTCCACACCGGCAGTAAGTCATGCCGGTGGGGACGTGATTGCCCCGTTGGTAAGCTCGTCGGTCTTGCTTTGCCGGCGCGGTCTCCAGGAGCCCTGGGTCGCAGCCGTGCCGCCACGTTCGGGCGACTGTTCGAGGGTACTGACGAGATTTCCCTAGGTCAAACCGCGCTCCGCCGCCAGACCGCCACGCCGAAAACTTCACATTCGCCACAGCCGTCACGGTGTCGGGGCGCCCGAAAAGTCACCCCGAAACAATGTTGCAGAACGGTTGGCACCCGCCAAGAAAACTGTTAGCTTCTGCCAATGTCGTTTCGATAACGAAACGGCGACAGACAACGAAGCGGGGATGCCCACCACGTCGCGAGCCCACAGACCGCAGTACCCCTGTGATGAGCCCCGGCCAGCGGCGTCTCAGCCCGTAGACAACAGAACGAGGACGGCCGTCCTGTCTCCACAACCTGTGGATAACTATGTGGACAGTTCGTCATCGTTCCTTTGGCCGTTCCTGAAAAGGCCACGAGGGGGTACGCGTCATTGACAGCTGACCCCGATCCTCCATTCGTGGCCGTATGGAAGACGGTCGTGGCCGAACTCAACGGTGATATTCAGACGGTCGCTCTGGCCAACGGTGACGCCGGCCCGGTCCTCACGCCTCAGCAACGGGCGTGGCTCAAGCTGGTCAAACCTCTGGTCATCACCGAAGGCTTTGCCTTGTTGTCGGTCCCCACTCCGTTCGTCCAGAACGAGATCGAGCGCCATCTCCGCGAGCCGATCATCAGCGCCTTGAGCCGCCAGCTTGGTCAGCGGGTGGAACTCGGCGTCCGGATCGCGGCACCCGAGCCCGACGAACCCGACGAAGGACTCAACGGATTCGCCGCAGCCTCGCTCGCCGTGAGCAGGATCAACTGGTCGCAGCCGATCCCCGTAC
>CAZOIX010001021.1:0-1906 GCA_964579685.1 uncultured Mycobacterium sp. | reverse complement strand
CAGCCCATGCCCTATGAGATCAAGCAGGTGGCCCAGTGACTGAATCGACCGATACGACCGAAGAAGTGACCGAAGTCGTGACCGAGGCCCCCGCGGACGAGGCCGCGACCGAGACCGCCGGCGAAGCGGCTGCGGTGCGCGAGCCGGTCATCATCGACCGTCCGATCCAGACCGTCGGCCGCCGCAAGGAAGCCGTGGTCCGGGTGCGTCTGGTGCCCGGCACCGGCGAGTTCCACCTCGACGGCCGCACCCTGGAGGCCTACTTCCCGAACAAGGTGCACCAGCAGCTCATCAAGGCTCCGCTGGTCACCGTGGACCGGGTGGACTCCTTCGACATCTACGCCCACCTCGACGGGGGCGGCCCGTCCGGGCAGGCCGGCGCGCTGCGCCTGGCCATCGCCCGCGCGCTGATCCTCGTCCAGCCCGAGGACCGGCCGGCGTTGAAGAAGGCCGGCTTCCTGACCCGCGATCCCCGGGCCATCGAGCGCAAGAAGTACGGCCTCAAGAAGGCCCGTAAGGCGCCTCAGTACAGCAAGCGCTGATCTACCTGGTCATTCCGCCCGGCGTGCACGCTGCATGCCGGGCGGAATGCGTCGTGTCGCGATTGGGTACCGATTCGGCTGCGGCACGCGACCCGATGTCGCTGGTTGGCTCTTTGGGCGCCTCTTATGAGAAGTTTGTCGGCATGGGTCGACTGTTCGGCACCGACGGGGTGCGCGGCGTCGCCAACCAGGAGCTGAGTTCCGAGCTGGCATTGGCGCTGGGATCTGCGGCTGCGCGACGGCTTGGCAGCGTCGGCGGGCGTGCCCGCCGCGTGGCTGTGGTCGGTCGCGACCCCAGGGCCAGCGGCGAGATGCTCGAAGCAGCGGTGATCGCGGGGATCACCAGCGAGGGCGTCGACGCGCTTCGGGTCGGCGTGTTGCCGACCCCGGCGGTGGCCTACCTGGCGGGCGCCTATGACGCCGACTTCGGCGTGATGATCAGCGCGTCGCACAACCCCATGCCGGATAACGGCATCAAGATCTTCGGGCCCGGTGGCCACAAACTCGACGATGCCGCCGAAGACCGAATCGAGGAGCTGGTCCACCAGGGACCCGGCCGCCGGCCGACGGGTGCGGGTATCGGCCGCGTCGTCGACGCCGAGGACGCGCTGGACCGCTACCTGCGCCACGTCGGCAAGGCCGTCACGACCCGCCTCGCCGGGCTCACCGTCGTCGTCGACTGCGCACACGGCGCCGCATCGACTGCCGCGCCACGCGCCTATCGCGCCGCAGGCGCCAACGTCATCGCGATCAACGCCGAGCCCAACGGGCTGAACATCAACGACGGCTGCGGCTCTACCCACATGGAGGGGTTGCAGGCCGCGGTGTTGGCGCACAGCGCCGACCTCGGCCTCGCGCACGACGGTGACGCCGACCGCTGCCTCGCCGTGGACGCGAGCGGCGCCGCCGTCGATGGTGACGCGATCATGGTGATCCTGGCGCTGGCGATGCAGGAGGCCGGCGAGCTCGCGTCCGACACGCTGGTCACCACCGTCATGAGCAACCTCGGTCTGCACCTCGCGATGCGCGCAGCGGCCATCGAGGTCCGCACCACCGGCGTCGGCGACCGCTATGTTCTCGAGGAACTGCGCGCCGGGGAGTACTCACTTGGCGGTGAGCAGTCGGGTCATATCGTCATGCCGGCGTTCGGCACGACGGGAGACGGCATCTTGACCGGACTGCGCGTGATGTCGCGGATGGCGCAGACACGGACCTCGCTGGCCGCTCTCGCCGAGCCGATGCAGACGTTGCCGCAGGTGCTGATCAACGTCGAGGTGGCGGACAAGGCGACGGTCGCCCAAGCGCCCGAGGTGCGTACCGCGGTGGCGGAGCCATCGCGAGAGCGCGGCGTGCTCGTGGTGATG
>CAZOIX010001020.1:0-1908 GCA_964579685.1 uncultured Mycobacterium sp. | reverse complement strand
GGGGTGGGATGTCCGCCCGCCAACGATCAAAACTGTTGAGGTCGGCATGAGTTGGGATGAGGAGTGGCGTGACGCCGTCCACGCGATGACCGAACTCGACCACACAGCCAGCGAAACCGAAGTCAGGGCAACCTACTACGGCGTGATCGGCGACCGCACAGACGCATACGACGACATCAACACCCGGAGAGCATCATGACCCTGACCGTGCACAAAGATCTGTTGCAGGGCACTGACGAGTGGTTCGATGTGCGCCGGGGAATCGTCACCGCATCCACAGTCGGCAACCTGATCACAATGAGGCGGTTGACGGCAGGGGATTATGCGTGCCCCGACTGCGGAGCCCCGGCGGCTGATCCGTGCCGAAGCAAAACCAAGCCGGGGGCGGTCATCAAGACGTTCCACCCGGACAGGGCTGAGACGGCAAGGAAGTCGAAGTCGCCGTTGGTGTTCGAGACCGCCAGCACCGACCTGTCCCGAAGTCTGACACTGCTGCTGGTGGCTGAGCGGATCACCGGTTGGACCGAGATGACATTCACCAACTTCGCTATGGAACGCGGGATCGAGGATGAACCGAAGGCCCGCGCCAAGTACTCCGAGCACTACGCCCCAGTCACCGAGGTCGGATTCATGACCGAGGATAAGTGGGGATTCACCCTCGGCTACTCACCCGACGGCCTGGTCGGCGACTCAGGGGCAATCGAAATAAAGTCCCGCAGCCCCAAGGCGCAACTCGCCACCATCCTCGCCGGACACCCGCCGGCTGAAAACATGGCGCAACTTATGTGCGGTCTGTTGGTTTCCGGGCGGGAATGGATCGATTACGTCAGCTATGCGGGGGGGATGCCGATGTTCGTACACCGCGTTTACCCCCAGCAGAAGTGGTTCGACGCAATCCTCAAGGCCGCAGCAGCTTTCGAAGCTAACGCCGCTGAGATGATGCGGGTGTACGACGAATCAACAGTCGGGCTACAACCTACCGAGCGCACCATTGATCACGGGCTGGTCATATGAGCGCCGAAGAGTGGCGCACCCTGCCCGGATACGAGGGCATCTATGAAGTGTCATGCCACGGAAACGTCAGATCGTTGCCACGCGTGGACATGCGCGGACACAGAGTACGGGCTCGTTTACTCAGTCAATGGACTCATCCGAGCGGCCACAAGATTGTGAAACTGTCTAAGAACGGCTCGTATCGATTGGGCAAAGTGCACCGCCTGGTTCTACTAGCGTTTGTCGGTCCTCCGCCCCCCGATCACGAAGCTCTTCACGGCGATGGAGACCCGGGCAACAATCGAATTGAAAACCTCAGTTGGGGAACGCGATCGGACAATCATTACGACCGCGTCCGACATGGGACTCATCCCATGGCGATCAAGACCCACTGTCCGCAACGTCATCCGTACGACGCTGCCAACACCTATCGCACGCGAGACGGCAAGCGGCGCATGTGTCGAACGTGCCTTCGACTGCGGAATGCCCGCGATCGTCAGCGCCGTAAGGAACAACAAACCTCTTCCAAGATCGGATAACCGTTATGGACATTTCAACCGCGGCAGCGCCACGCTCCGACCAACTCAACGCAGACGATCTGATCGCCGGCCCGCAACAGGTCACCATCACCGAAGTCCGCAAAGGCAACGACGAACAACCTGTTGAGATCGTCACCGCCGAGTTTGGGCCGCGCCGCCCGTACAAGCCCGGCAAGTCCATGATCCGAGTGTTGATCGCGGCATGGGGTCCGCAAGCATCCGAGTACAAAGGCCGCCGTCTCATGCTCTACAGAGACCCCACCATCACCTTCGGCAAGGACGCGGTGGGTGGTATCCGAATCTCCGCGATGTCCCATATCCCGCAACGCCTCACGTTGGCATTGACGGTGACGCGGGGGAGGAGAGCACCCTACAC